>JAMCZU010000032.1 GCA_023485405.1 Patescibacteria group bacterium | reverse complement strand
GTCTTGTTTCAAATAGCTTTAATTTTTGATAAGATGTCATCGGCGGCGTGTTCTCCTTTCCAAAGACAGAATACACCGCCATTTTTAAATGTGCGATATGTCAAAACAATTGCTGATACTTATACATTGATTGTCAACTTATTCACTTATGCACTTGTGCACCTGAAAGCAGTGTATGTAATGCATTGACAGGATACAAATAAAAATGTAGACTGTTATTAAAATTGAACATTGACAATTTAGTTGTCAGAAAGGGGCATAGCTATGATAATAGAAACATCGACTACGTTTTTCGAGACTCATTTTCAACACGCTCAGCTTGAGGTGACTGGTCGTTGTAATATGCGTTGCAAACATTGTCGAGCTTGGGATGAGGCTAGAGTGAATCTGCCGATCCCAGTGATCGAGACAATTTCTGATTTTGTTGTTGCGGAAGGTGATAGTGATTTCCGAATGACAATATCTGGCGGAGAGCCTTTCTTAAGAAAAGATCTTCCTCAGATAATCTCTATCATTAAGGATAAAGGTATTGAGAGCGTGATTATTACGACTAATGGGTCATTGGTAGATGAAGACGTTCTTGAAAAATTGGCTATCCTTAATCTTCGCAATCTCTGCATCCAGGTAAGTATCGATAGTGTTGACCATGGAGAGCACGACGCATTCAGAGAATATCCGGGCGCCTTTGAAAAAGCGGTTCATGCGTTGGATCTTACTAACAAGTTTGGGTTGGTATCCTCGTTGAGAGCGACAATGACAGAGTCGAGAATCGGACAAATCCATGATTTAGTTCGTCTGGCCCTAGAACATCGTGCAATACGTATTGGAATTGGCTCTGTAATTCCTGTCGGTCGCGGCAAAGAAAACAATCTTGGTATGACGCCAGTTTCGAAAAGGCGATTTCTCGAAGAATTGACCAGCTGTAAACAACAATATCCGAACATTGACATAACTACCGAGGATCCTCTCAAGTTTGCCTTAAATCGTCCTGACATCTGGAGTTATGGCGACGATATAGATCCAACTGATCCTGATGTCTTTGGTGGTTGTACGGCTGGAGTAACAGGCTTTAATGTTTCAAGCGATGGGATCATCACTCCGTGCGCGGTGTTGCTTGAAAAAATAACCACAGCTGATGATAAAACCGTATCGGATCTTCAGGAAGCGTACGCAACATCGCCCATTATCAAAGCATTGTTTGAGAGACAACTGGGTGGTAAATGCGGAGCCTGTAATCTTCGTCGTGTTTGTGGTGGTTGCAGAGCGGTGGCTTACGGCGCAACTGGTGATTATCTGGAGTGTGATACAACATGTTGGCACTGAGGATGTTCGATCTTTTGCATGATTTCCATCTTATTTTTGGGGACAGAGCTAAGCTTGCGATTATCGGCGATTGTCCCAGAAAGTATTTGATAGCAAGTGCTAAGGGAATAATCCTGCCAGATCGAAGAAAGCACGACCATTTTGATGCTATCGTCATTTTGATAGATGATCAATTATCTACCTTCTCCGAAATTCTCAAGAAATTTAAAGCCAATCATGGCGGCGAACTTTGTTATGAAGGCCGGTATGGCGATAAACGAATTGAGTTTATCGGAGTTCATCGTTATGGGAAATTCTACACCCCACATCTTGTGGAAATAATGAACAGACCCGACCTGACTATCGAGCGTTTTGGCTACGTTTCCGATCACACTCTTTATGATCAGAGCGGACAGGGCTTTGCCGATTTTAAAGCTGGTCTTTTGCGCTTAATGAACCCTGGTTTGACGATTCAGAAATATCTCAAGATCATTTCTCTACATTTCCAAACTGGTTTCACTTTTGAGGCAGAAACAGAAGTGACTATGAAAGAATTTCTTGATAGTTTTTGTTTTGACAGATCAGCGGGCTCAACTGATTTCGACTACAACCACAATGTTTTTTCGTCGACATTGCAGTATCACAGCACGGATTTCTTCAAGATTGGGATTCATATTGGATTGCTATATTTGCGGTCGTATGATCCAAGAGAAATCACGACATTTATCGAGAATAACCTTAAGTTGCGCGAATTAGTCAGACAGGCGGATGTAGATTACCGGACTTTTGAGTCTCAGGTTCTGGTCTCTGTTTGAATAAAGGTGCGAAATATGATACTCTAAAATTAACGAAAGGGGGTTGGTTAGAATGATCAAGAAAATTCGAAAGATCAAAGTGTGTAAGAACACATGCTCAACTAGCGGAAGCTACAAGTAGAGGTCGAACTCTACGACGGACGCCAATGTCCATGTCCCCCCATAGGTTTTTATACTATGGGGGCTTTTTTATTTTATTAAAATCTTAGAGACCTTTAGTCTTTACTTATCTAGCGATTCTGGTTATAATATAAAGTAATTTCAAAAGGGGGATATGTGAATGTACCTGAAAAACCGAACTGATTCCTATCTGCAATATGGTTTCAAAATCAACAATGAAGAAATTGCCCTTTTGCAAGAGGTTCTCGATTGGATTCCAAGTGAAATACTTGATTTCCATACTCACGTAATGCCTGCGAAGTGTATCCGACCGCTTTCTGAAAATTGGGATCGTTACATGGGCAGTACTTTTCTCTATGCTGATGCTGAAATTCACTATCGGTTAAGAGAAATGTTTTTTTCTGATAAAGTGATGCGTCAGGTTGCTTTTGCCTTTCCATTTCCTGGATTTGATTTTGCCAGTGCCAATAACTACTTGGCCGAGCTTTCAGAACATGATCAGAGTTTCATTCCTTTTTGGACAGGAACAGCCGATGATTTGAAGTTATATCAAAAGGATATGGAGCATTTCCATTTTCACGGAGTGAAACTTTACCCGATACCTGGTGACAAGACACTTGGAAGATCTTATCCCGATTTAATGCTCAATGAACTGAATAAATCGGGTTTGCCGTTAGTAATGCACTTGCCATCTTTCTTGAGTAGCCAGATAAATGATGTAGAATCAGTCGTTCAAAGATTTCCCCAACTGTGTTTGATTTTAGCTCATATGGGTACGGACAGAATCTATAGTGACGACCTTCTCGCGGCTTATGAAACCTTGTCAAGATATGAAAATGTCTACGTCGATACGTCGGCAGTGGATGATGTCAAGATATTTCGTGCAGCTCTAGAGACCTTCGGGTCAGAGAGGATGCTTTTTGCAACAGACCAACCATTTAACCTTTTAAGAGTTCAGCCTGTTATACACCCTGTGTTGGGCCAGCGTTATGCGACCGATTTTAATTACCACTGGGCGGATCCTGATGAGCAATTATACTATCATATCAATCACAGTTTGGTTTTCGTGTATTCTGGACTGAAAATGGTAATTGCTTTAAGACGTGCTGTCGAAGATGTATTCGGCGATAGCAAGGAAATTAAGGCGCGGATTTTTTCAAAAAACGCACAAAAACTACTTTTTTAACGATCGAAAAGAGGCCTGGTTAACAAGCCTCTTTTTAAATTCTAACGGGAAATCTCATCTGAAGCATAGCGGAGTACGGGGAGTTTTTATTATTGTGCTATTATTTTAATGTTGTAACAGATATAAATTAATTTTTTGTCGTGATCCATAACATATTGGATTCATTTGATATATCGCAGTATTCGGCGGTATAATAAAACTATGGAAAATCAACTAACTTACTAAAGAAACTTCCTATCGTCAATAAAATAGTATAATTACTAGAGTAATAATTTATGATTTTGGTCTCAAACCCATTGACATTTTGATAAAAATGTGAGAAAATTTAATATAAATTTGGACTGAATTGGATTGAACTTTTGGTCTAAATTTGACACATTCCGTTTTGGGCGGATGAAACTTGAAAATAAAAGGAGGACATTCCTGTGTATACTGACGGAAGTCGCGTTTTTGCTTTCTTAACAAGTATCGTACTTGTTTATGGAATGTACGCGCAAGTCGTCAAGATGTTTAAGACAAAAAGTGCCAAGGATTTTACAATGGCCCTTCTTGTAGCTCTTTTGTTAGATGAAATTGCGTGGCTTAATTATGGAATTACCATCCGTGAGTGGCCGGTGTTTATGCTTGGTGCTATAAGTCTGCCTGCTGCTATTTTAGCTTTGACTGGTTATCTTAAATATGGAAGATAGGGGGTAAAGAAGGATGAGTGAAAGATTGAAAAATGTGATAGCTGCCCAGCTGAATATAAAAGAGATGTCTGATTACTATCCTGAAAGAAGGATTGCGAAAGGCCAGGCAGTTCGTCCATATATTGTATTGGGCGGCAAAGAACTTTTGCAGTTTGGGTCACTTGATTATTTGGGTCTTGCGAGTGACGAAAGAGTTATTGAGGCAGAGGCAAAAGCGGCTCGTAAATATGGTTGTGGAGCTTTGCCGTCTCGTATGGTAATCGAGATGGACATCAATAAAGAACTCGAAAGGAAAATAGCAGGATTTATGGGGGAAGAGGATTCTGTTGTTTTTACTTCGGGCTCTGCTGCAAATCATGGCACCATACCTGCAGTAATCGCTTCGCCACTTTCTTATCTTTGTCCTGGCGAAAATACTCGTGCGTCGAGAGCAGTGTTTATTGACGAATTATCACATTCCAGTGCAAAAGATGCGGCCTATTTAACCAGGGGTGCGAACGTCAAGGTAATAAATTACCGATCTGGGGATATGCAGGACCTTGAGCATAAGTTAAATCTTCATAAGACAGACCTGAATCTTATTGTAACCGACGGAATATTCTCAACCAGTGGAGGTATCGCTCCCCTTGAGGATATTTGCGTTATTGCTGAAGTATTCGGAGCCGTCGTGTATGTTGACGATGCTCATGCTACTGGTATTCTAGGCAAAAAAGGTAGAGGAACATGTGAACTTGCTGGTGTGGGAAACCGAGTGGATGTTAAAATGGGGGTCATCTCCAAAGCGTTGGGGTCTATGGGTGGATTTATCGTTGGTGAAAAATGGTTCATCGAATATATTAGACATAGTCGTCCACAAATCCATAGTATGCCTTTGTCACCGGGTGAATGCGGCGCTGCCATTAAGGCGCTAGAGATAGCTCAATCAGAACCGTGGAGAAGGCAACAGGTCTTAGCTCTGGCAGATAAGCTTCGTTTCGGCTTAAAACAAATCGGATTCGACACCTTGAGTAGCTCTACGCAGGTCGTTCCGATTCTGATTGGTGATGAATTGCTCGCTCGCCAGTTTGCTGATGATCTTGAGGAAAAGGGGATATTTTGTCCACCCTTTGAATATCCGGCAGTTCCCAAAGGCGAAGCTGTTTTGCGGTTTTGCCCCACAGCCTTACATGATCTGGAGGATATAGATCATCTTCTCGGTGTGATAAAAGGGCTTTTTAGCAAGTATTTGCAACATAGCCCTCAGAATTTGTTGAGTAAAATGGCCTAAAGCGGCCCAATTATGTTAGAGCCCCCTTAAAAGGGCTCTATTTTTTTTGATCGGTAAGGCCCAATTGAAATATTTGAAAATGGTGAAGGACCTTTTTGCGATAATCTCAATCGCACAAAACCAAGATTGGTTTTGAAAAAATAAAACAATTTAAACCTTGAAATAATTTTATTTCTATTTAATTTTTTTAGCAATAACAAATAATCTATTAGATTTACTTTTTTCGTTCACTTGTTCATTAAAATTGGAGTACAGTTCGATAATTTTGATTCCATATTTTTCTAGGACATTTTCTATTTCTTTTAAAGTATAAAGTCTTTCTCTGTGATTTTCTATATTGGCTTTACCATCTTCGATTATTTCAATTTTGGCATCCCAATAATTTTTGTTTATCGAATTATTAAATATAATATTGTTATTTATAAATTTTGAATCAATTTTTTTATTAGTTGTGTTGAAGTCAAAAATAAATAAGCCATTATTTTTAAGATGTCGAGAAATGTTTTTGATGGTTCGATATAAATCTTCTTTTTTTAATAGATAATTTATCGAATCAAATGTACAAGTAATAATGTCGTAAGTTTTATTCAAGTGTAAATCTTGAAAACTTTGACTATAAAATTTGTTTTTCGGATTTTTCAATTTAGCTACTTGCAACATTTCAGTAGAAATGTCAGCACCTTCGACATTTTTAAGCTTTTTATTCAATTCTTTGATCAAACTGCCTGTGCCACATGCTAAATCTAAAACTATAGGATTTTTAATTTTATTTTTTTTTGCTAGTTTACTAATAAAATTAGCATATTTAAAATAAAATTTTCCATCATATGTTTTATCATAAAAAGAAGCTAATTTTTGATAAGGTGAATATATATTATTTTTCATAGCTATGAATAAATGTCATGTTGTGGTTAACTATTGAATAAAATGCCCCGGAAGGATTTACCGGGGCCAGTTTTTGGGCAAAATGCCTTCAGCCTGTAAGACTGGCAATAGACTTTCAATGAAAAACTTTACCGATCTGCATGCTTGTTCATCTTTGCTATTTAGAAATTCATGATTAAGGAAATAAGCGTTGGCTCTGCAGCCAGTCGCACACAATATTCTTAACTCACAATCGCAACATTCTCCAATGTCTCTGATTTGTAAATTTTTGATTGACTGCATTTGAGGTGAATACCAAATTGTCCTCAATGACTGCTTGCGGATATTACCTACTGGCATATCATTACAGTAAGAACAAGAAACAACGTTGCCGTTTGATTTTATGCAGCAACTCTCACGTCTTTCTTCGTAGTTGCAAATAAAGTCTTCATCAACAAGTAGTTGGAAGTTTTTGAATAATCTTTCCCGATAGAGAAATTCTACTTGCAGATCGAAAGGCCTTTCTAATCGGAGATGTGTTTTTATCAAACGAAGTGCTGCCGACGACATATCTTCCCATTTAAGCTCATATTGTTGGTAGTTTTGCTTAAAAGACCCTGCGCGTTTAGGAAAACCAAGCCTCCAGCTAGTAACATCAATTTTTCTCATAAATTCATACATTTCATCAAGGTGGAAAATATTGTATGGCGTCATTACTGTGTTAACAATGACTGGAATAGCAGCTTTTCTGAGTGCAAAAATATTATTTAGAATTATCTTTAATATTCTTGCACCTTGATTTGGCTTAAAACCGCGGAATCGCATTCCTTCAGTGGTAATAGCATCTAAACTAACAAAAACCGTAACCCTACTGCGCCATGATAAAATTTTTTTAATAACATCATCATCGATAAGCCATCCATTTGTAAAAATGGATGAAATACGAATGTCCTTTTGCTCGATGAGATTCGCAATATCAAATGTAAGATTGCTAAAAAGAGGTTCTCCACCACTAAGGCTAACATTCTCGACTTGTAGGTCTTGCATTTCATCAACCAAACGTTCAATTTCTGCAAGACTTAAGTCTTGAAAATGACTATAAAAATCGCCTTGATGACAATGTACGCATTTCATATTACATCGACTAGTTGCTTCGAGTTGAACTCCCATCAATCTCGGCTCGTCTACGGTATGAATAGGCAGGATTCTTTGGTGTGGTGAATCCGAGAATTTAATAGCTTCGATAGTATTCAGATTACTGATAAGGTTTGCTATCACCTTGCGTGAAGCTTTGTTATATTCTGAACTTATTTCTGCTAGCTTTTTAGAACCATCGCATGCTGCAAGAAACTCGAATTGATCGTTGGCAATAACATACTTTTCGCCAGTTTGTAGATCTAGCAATGTTTTCTCAGATTCCGAACTGCGTAATGTGAAATTATCCTCCAAAGCTATATAACCATCCATTTTCCTGCTTCCCTCCTGTAAAAGTATTAGGCCTTGACCAAAAGATCAAGGCCTTGATCGGTACCGTTTTCTGTTGCCTGTCTATGTTCTACTGGTGTCTGGGCCTTGACTGCCTGAATTCAAGGCCTGAGTGAGTCGGAGAGTGCAATCTTTCTTGGTCAACGCAGCAGAGACAAGTTTTTTCTTTCGTTTCATGTTTGTCACTCCTTTCTTTGTGAAAGTGCTATCCTCGATACAGAGGATCGAACTACTAACGGATTGCCAAAATCCATTAGCTTTAGTTTGTATTATGGACTCGTCTCAATTAGTTGTCAAGTTCTCGCATATAAAATGTTAAAAATAACTCCCAACTCATAGTTGAGAGTTAAAATGCAATTATGATAGTGAAAAACTTCAGTCTGGTGGTTTGTACTCGTGATCGTCTTCTTTTTTGATTATATGCCCACAATATGGGCATACTTTACAGTGTGAGCTTATTCTTGATTGACACGAAGGGCAGGTGTTGCTATCCAATTTGACCACCTCCTTTTGCCTTTTAAATATAGTAGAACATATAATATCGTTTCCTGTCAAGACTTTTCATTTCCTGTTATAAAAATGTTTTTGCAACAAAGACTACTTGATAGTAATAAAATTGTAATTATGATGGTATAATAAAGTTAACAGGAGAATTATATGGATTTGAGTAATACATTACTTTCTTTTCTAATTATAATAATTTGTTTAACCTTATTTTTAGGTTTTATAACTCTAGTTACTAATGAAGGATGGAAGAAAAATAATTCTCTTAACTTTTCATATCTAGCTTTTTCTATTGCGGTTTGGCAAGCTGTAAATCTTTTAACATTAATTAACCAAACATATAATTTAAATTTACTTTGGGCAAGACTAACGTATACCTTAGGTGCTCTTGTACTTTATTTGTTAGTACATTTTATTATTTATTTTCCTCAAAAAATCTCAGAAAATATAAAAATTATGAAATTTGTTGATGTTTTTTGTTTATTAATCTCAATATTTATTTCGATAATTGCCTTGAGTCCAAGTTTTATTGGAAGAATTTATTTTCAAAATAATATACTTACCTTTGAGTACGGACAATTGTTACCAGTATTTTTAATAGGTATTCTTATTAATCTAATTATTTTTATCTCGTTAATTTTAATCAATTATAAAAAATCTAACGAAGAATCCAAGAAAAAAATAAAGTGGTTATTTGCTGGAGCAATAATTTCTAGTTCAGTAATAATTGTTACAGATGTTATATTACCTGCATTTTTTGGAACAACATTTGAGTTTTTAAGTAACTTTGGCTATGTTTCATCAGTTATTTTAGTAAGTTTTACGGCATATGCAATTATTAAGTACGAGCTTTTTGATATTAAAGTTATTTTAACCGAAACAGCTTTAGGGGTTGTCGTGCTAGCGCTTTTAGCTCAACTTATTTTTTCGGAAACTATCGAAGAAAGATTTATTGATTTCATTATTTTAACAATAGTTTGTTATGGCGGCTATCTTCTAATTAAGTCTGTTAAGCGAGAAATTGAATTTCGCAAGCAACTAGAAGAAACAGCTGAACAATTGGCTCATGCCAACGAACATCTCAAGGAACTCGACAAGATGAAAACCGAATTTGTATCCTTGGCGAGCCATGAATTATTAACACCTGTTTCAGCGATCGAAGGTTATCTTTCAATGATGCTGGATGAAAAATTGGCGAGAATTGATGATCCCAAGGCCATTCATTATATGGATCGGGTTTATGCTTCGGCCAAGCGCTTGGCCAGGCTCGTCACAGATATGTTAAATGTCTCTCGCATCGAAGAAGGAAGACTCTTGGTTGAAAAGAAAGAAGTCAGTCTGACGGGCGTCATTGAACAAACCATTGATGAATTAAAATTCAAGGCCGAGGAAAGAAAGCAAAAAATTGTTTTTCAAAATGCCAATCATTGGGAAACTTTTGGCGATTCCGATAAAATCAAGGAAATTTTGGTGAATTTAATTGGTAACTCGATTAAATATTCCAAAGAGCCGGGCGAAATTCAGCTCCTTATCGAAACCGTGCCAACGGAGCAAGTCCAAGCAACTTGGAGTAAAATTGAAGGAATGATTAAGGACGGGCCATTAGATGATCAAGAGGCGATTAAATCGGCGGTGGATGAGCGGCTAAAGCGATTGGTAGGTCCACGGCAAATTTTAATTCATGTTAAAGATCAAGGCATTGGTATTCCTAAAGAAGAATTGCCGAAATTATTTAAGAAATTTCATCGAGTGGGCGATTACACCACCGCCGAATCGCAGGGCACTGGTTTAGGACTCTATATTACCCGAGCCTTAGTTGAGCTTCATCATGGTCGGGTCTGGGCTGACAGCGAAGGTCAAGGCAAAGGTTCGACTTTTACTTTTTCTTTGCCCGAGGCTAAAGTGCAAAAAGAGATCCAAGATCTTGAGGCCCAAGTGCCCAAAAACAAAGAAGAATTAAAACCTTTAGCCCAGCCGCCCAAAGAAGCCGAAGAGTTGTAAAAAAGTACTCAAAATATTGACATAATATTAGAAATTCCTTTTAATATAGCTGGTATTGTTTTTAGTGCTACACGATCAAAAGGGGGAAAGTACCTTGAAAGTATTACTCGTATTGTTTGTTGTTTGTGTAATTCTTGCTGGTTGTGGTGGTGGCGGTGGGCACAATGAAACGGTTGTTGCAACAGGATCAGCATCTGATGCAGAAAGTACAAATTCTGGATCCGCCATTGTTATTTTTAGTGATGACAATGGAGAGTTCCAGTTAACATCTTTCGATGAGCCAACTGGTTCTGAAGTTGAGCGGTTGAAGGTAGTAGCAACAGCGTCAGCACAAAACGAGTCTGATATTGAATTCGATGTCGAAGAGGTAAGTCAATCTCAAACTCAATCTCAAACGAGAGCTGGTTGGAATGTTGGCAGATACCGTTGTATGATTCGTTGGGAACCAGGAAATGTCGGTGGTTGTATCGGAAGAAATGGTTGGCATTTGAATTTGCATATTAAGGATAGGTGGACTAACCAAGATCTCTTTAATGCTCATCTAATATCATGGTGGCAAAATGGTCCACAGTTTGGGATTTGGAACCCACCGAGCGGTTTTTGTCGAACAACAAGAGGCACTTTTACAAATATACGAAAAACAGTACGCGATGCAATTTCTCAGTCAACATCCTTACCATCGTGGGCTGCTTCCTCGATTGCTTATACTGCCGCCGTAATTTCTGTTGCGGCATTGCCTTTTCTTGTATGGTAACATTTGGGGGTTAGTTCAATACTAATCCCTTTTAAATTTGCAAATTCAATATATAATACAAATATAAGGATACAATTAGATGGTTAAACAAATTCTTCCAAAAGATATTCCCAAATTTAAACGAGGTTTTACAATCTTTGCTAATTTCAAAAGTCGAGATCTTTATTTTGAAATTTTAGATAAAAACCAAGATATTTTAAAAAAGTTTCATAGTGACTTATGCGAGTATCTTGAGTATACCCAAGGGAATAATCATATTCCGGGGATTTTTAGCATTGACACAATAGATAATAAAGTTTATTTTCGTATTACCTATGTTGTAAACGAAATCACTGAAGAAAAAGTAATCGAATTTGCCAAATCGCTTGGGTTGTGAAGCCATTAGCCCAGCCGCCCAAAGAAGCCGAAGAATTATAAATGACCAAAACTTTAAAGATTTTATTAATTATTTTGGGGGTTCTATTGTTAGTATCGGTAGGAGTAATTTTTTGGTTGTCTAAAAATAGCTCGACTAAATTTCAGACTTCGCCAACAAATACTCCAAATTCTACTAGTCTAGCACCAAATATCGATACTTCTGACTGGAAAACTTTTGCAAATACGAAATATGGCTATTCTTTTAAATATCCTTCTAATTGGTATTTATATGACAGTAATTTAGGATTGATAACAGTCCAACCAGAGAAATATAATCCAAAAGAAATATTATCGGATCAAGAAGCTAAGGCGATTAGTTTTAATGCCCAATTTGATAGTAGCGTTTCGCCTGAGAGTGATATTCGTGATGTTAATGACTTATCGTTTGATGATATGGCGAAGCAATGGCAACAAGAAAATCCCGACGGACAAACATCGATGACAACAATAGATAGTCACGAAGCTTTAAATGAGACTCAAGCAGAAAAGCAAAGATTTGGACAAGGGACCACTGAGATATTTGTGAAAGACCGACATTATCTTTTAGCTATCATAAAGGACGGACTAGCTGATCCTGTTTATTTCCAAGAAATCTTAACAACTGTTAAATTTAATTAAATATTATTCATCCTAGCCAAAGAAGCCGAGGAGTTGTAAATGATTAAATAATCGAAAATTATGATTATTTACAATTGCTTGTTTGACTGATATATTTATATTGCGGAGATTTAAAATGAAAAAATTCAAAATTTATCTAGAATATGATCCTGAATATGAGGGGTTTATTGCTGATGCTCCAACTCTTCCCGGCTGTATGAGTCAGGGGAAAACCGAAGAAGAAGCTTTAAAAAATATTCAAGAAGCTATCAGTGGATATTTAAAAGTTATCAAAAAACATCACAAAATTGTTCCATCTGAAGAAATTCGTTATGTAACTGTAGGAGTTTAATTGGGGATATTATCTAATATTTCTGGTAAGAAAGCGGTAAAAGTTTTCTCAAAAATTGGCTATCAATTAGATCATCAAGAAGGTAGCCATATGATTTTATATTCCAACAGTCCCGGTCGACCACCGCTTTCAATACCAAATCATAAAGAATTAGCCCCAGGATTACTTCATTCGCAAATTAGAAGGGCTGGTCTTTCAGTTGAAGAATTTCGTAGATTACTTAAAGGCTAAAAAATAGGCGATATGAAGCCATTAGTTCAACCGTCCAAAGAGGCAGAGAAGTTGTAATGAATGGAGAAGCTTGGTTACAAAATAGGTTAACTTTATATATTTTCGGCAGTGTTCTAACATTTTTAGCTGTTGTGGGAATATGTTTTTCATTTTATAACTATATTATAGGCGATGGCGACTTTGGGGCAAGTTTAGGTGTTTTTATATACGGTCTAATTTTTATTTTCTTTACTTGTTTGATCTCGGTAATTGTTCAATTAATTTTATGTAAAAGAGAAGGACGTTCGTTTGGTGATGCTTTTGTTGTAATATTGGCTGTAACAATAACTTCATTTTTAATGTTTTTCTCCACATGGTATATATTAACTGGAATAATAGATTATTTAATAGGTTAGTTTTACTAGTATTGTGATTAAATTTTTCTAAAGGACAAAATGAAAGACTTATTAGATGAATTGAAAAAATTAAATTTATCCGTCTTGAAGATTTGATTGCTTGGAAAAAGATGATGAACATACCAAAAGATTTAGAGAATATTAAAATTATTGAGCAATATTTAAACCCAAAAGCCGAAGAACTTTAAGGATAAAAATAAAAAATGAATTCTAAGTTATGAGTAAGTTTATAATTTTCATGATATCTTTATTCTTTTTAACTTTATTATCACTTTTATTGGCTAACAGTATAACAGGAAGTTATGATAATATTGGTCTCAGTATAACCTTTTTTATTGAAGCGATCACTTTAAATTCCATATTTATTTTTATGTTACTAATTTTTATCTGTGAAATAAAAAGGAAAGTTTGGGCAAGATGGTTTAGTTTAATATTAAGTGAATTAGGGAGCTTGATCATGATTTTAATTATTGGTAACTTCTTTTCCCGTTCCTGGGAATTTAACTTTATAACTTATTTTTCTTATTTCTTTATTACATTAATAGTTGCAAATATTATTTTTATTTGGTTGATTAGCTATTTATTTCCGAATAATCTCAAGGCGCAGAATCAAAACTCGAATATTACATAAAGGTGATATGAAACCACTGGCTCGTCCCACCAAAGAAGCCGAAGAGTTGTAACTTTGACAAACATACAAAATTTGTATATTATAAGAATAGCCCATCCTTCGCTCAATCTCTTTGAGAAGTAGATGATTATTTCTCTTCTCAAAATAGATTTAGCTATGGAGGGCGCAACAACTATTTATATATTAATTAATGTGTTGCGAAAGGATAAAAATGGTTTTAAAAACAGTCAATATTTCATTTACGGAGCAAACTCTTGATGAGATTGACAAATTTGCCAAAAAAGAAGCTTTAAGCCGCAGCGATGTTCTTCGGATTGGTGCCAAAAAGTACATTCGTAGTAAATCGAACTGGGAAAATATTTCTCGGTGGGGAAAAAGATTTGCCAAAGGTAAAAAAATCGATGCTGATAAGATAGATAAAGCTATTGCCGAAAGACGGTATGGTGAAAAATAAAGTTGTTTTTGATACCAATATTTGGATCTCGGCCGTGTTGTTTGGCGGAAATCCCAAAAAAGCAATTGATCTGGCGCAACAAAAATGCCAGATTTTTTGTTCGATGGCCATATTACAAGAATTAAAAGAGGTGTTGACTGAAGATTTTAACTTGCCTTACGAAAAGCTCGAAGAACTAATTGAAGTAATTTTAGAATTGGTCCAAATGGTGCCATTAGGAGGTAGTTTGCAAAATATTTCTTCTGATCTAGACGATAATCTTATTATTGAAACAGCGCTGATGGCAGGAGCGGGTTATTTAGTCACAGGTGATAAGCATTTGTTAGTACTAAAGCAATTTAAAAATATTGAAATACTCACCGTCAATCAATTTCTTGAATTTAACATACACTCTTGCTAAAATAAGGTTATGTTAAAAGGTCATTTACACCCCTTAACTCAAGTCGAACGAAAATTGGTTTCGATTTTCCAGAAGCTTGGTTTTGAAATGGTCGAAGGACCAGATATCGAAAGTGAATGGTATAATTTTGACGCCTTAAATATGCCGAAAGACCACCCTGCACGTGACATGCAAGACACTTTTGTGGTTAAAGGTCAACAAAACAAAGTATTACGCACTCAAACCTCGGCGGGCCAAGTGGCTTATATGGAAAAACATCAACCACCTTTTAAAATTATTATTCCCGGAGAAGTTTTTCGTCGTGATGCGGCCGATGCTTCCCATTCACCCAATTTTTACCAGATTGAAGGACTAGTAGTTGATAAAAATGTTTCCATGGCTGACTTAAAGGGCGCTTTAGCGCAATTTATCAAAGAGTTTTTTGGCGAAAGTACAAAAATTAGATGGCGACCAGGTTATTTTCCTTTTGTGGAGCCAGGGATGGAAGTGGATGTCAGTTGCACTATTTGTGGGGGTAAGGGTTGTCAGACTTGCAAACAGACCGGTTGGGTGGAACTTTTGGGTGCTGGTATGGTTCATCCAAATGTTTTTAAGGCAGCAAATTATGATCCGGAAAAAGTTTCTGGTTTTGCTTTTGGTGTTGGCATAGATAGGTTAACAATGATGAAATATGGGATTTCTGATATTAGAGTTTTTTATGCCAATGATTTACGTTTTTTAAAGCAGTTTTAAGAGATCGCTCGCCAGTGTCCATCAAAGTACCGGACTCGATTTTCCCAGCGTGAAAATCGGTCCTAAGCGCTCGCCTCGCTCGTTCACTGCGTTCACACCTGCCCGCTCGGCTCCGCGATTTACTTTGATAGACACATGGCTCGCTTAAAAGACCATTGTGCAACTGACGTTGCTTGACACAAAATTTAGTTGTATAATAAATATATAAATGTAGATACCCGCCGGCGTTCAATCTCTTGCAGTATCCAAATTATTGGAATCTGCAAATAGATTTCACTTTGGCGGACTTCCGGTTTTGCTTCCGTGTGAGGAACGCAAAACACGGAGCGGAGGGGAAATGCCCAACAGTACTAAAGTTTTAATGGTTGACGATGACAAGATGCTCCTTGATATGTACAAGGAGAGGTTGGAGTTGGCCGGTTTTAAGGTGGAAACATCGAGTAATGGCGAAGAATGTTTAGCCAAAATTCATCATGTTAAACCTGACATTGTTTTGTTAGACATTATGATGCCTAAAGTCAATGGTTACGAAACATTAGCTTCAATTAAAAGCGATCCTCAGACTAAAGATATACCAGTGATTATTTTGTCGGCGCTAGTTCGAGATATTAACAAAAGTCGGGCGATTGAGTCTGGCGCGGATGATTATATTATCAAATCAGAAGTGATGCCGGCTGATGTGATTAAAAAAATTGAAAATGTTTTAAATAAGTATCATAAAAAAGTGGTAACCAAACCAGTGACTGAAGCGGTGGATGTTGAACCGCAAAATGAAAATCCTGCCCCACCAATCGTACCGCCAGCAGCTACGCCACCGGCTGCCCCACCGCCAGAAAACCCTCCACCACCTCCACCGCCACCTGTTCCACCGGTCGCCTCGGCTCAAAATGTGACCGAATCACCGGAAATTCAATTTGAACCATTAGCACTAAAAGAATCACCACCAGAACCACTACCTCGAAAAAAACCTTCATCTTTGGTCCTCTTTTTTTTAGTTTTGATTGTTTTTTTAATTATCGCTAGTGATATCTTCTTTTATCTACGCTTCATTGTTAACAAATGATTAGCTATTGATTTGACAAATTTGACCGATTGTATTTACATGTTACAATGTAACTGTAACTAGAAGGAATTTTATGGAGCAGACGGGAAAGACAATTTTATTAGTTGATGACGATTTAACATTACTTGAAATGTACGAAGATCGTCTCAAAGCCGAAGGTTTTACAATTGTTCAAGCTAAAAATGGCGAAGAAGCACTCAATAAAGCTCGAGAAATAAAACCAGCCTTGGTTATTTTAGATGTCATGATGCCTAAAGTAAATGGTTTTGATGTTTTAAAGAATCTTCGTGGTGACGTAGAATTTAAAGATATACCGATTATTATGCTGACTGCTTTAATTCAAGATGTTGACCGGGCACAGGGCAAAAAATTAGGTGCGACTGACTATATTGTTAAATCAGAAACAATGCCTGGTGAAGTCATTGCCAAAATTAAAAAGGCCCTCGGCGAGTAAGTAGCCACGCTAATAACTAATTTTATCTAATAACTAATACTATTTTATTTGTTATTGGTTATTCGTTCAGATTAGTTATTGGTGAGTCTTTAATAGCTCTCAAATGGATTAGTTCGACCGAAACCTGATTCGCCCGGCAGATTAATTGGTTGACCATAGCTTTTTAAATTTAAGAATTTATTTAAAGTTTCTTCGGTAATTTTAATGTTGGTCAAATTTTGCTCTAAATCAACTTTACTTTTGTAATAAGCCGAACCAGAAAGCTGGACATCGAAAGAGGTGGGTTTACCTTGCTCGGTTTTTGTCTGCATTGAAATATTTTTTACCAGAATTAATCGTGAACTTGCTTCCAGCGCTTTGAGAAAATTTATAAAGTCAACATAACTGCCATTTAATTTTTCGGTAAAATTAACTGTTTTAATAGTGGAACCAGCAGTGGTAGATGACGGTGTTGGCGTTGCTTTACCAGTGGTGTTAGTATCAGTGCTATCAGCAGTGGGAGTATCTTTTGATTTTTCAATTGAGGTTTGGTCAACTCTTAAGTTATTAGCTTGGGCGATGGCAGTTAATTCAATAATTAATTGACCCGATTCTTCTTCTTTGGGAATATATTTTTCCGCAATGTCAGCTACTTTGGTTAAGTTTTGGTTACTTTTTAAAGATTCAAGAATCTGTTTTTTTTCTTCAATTAATTTAAGATTTTCTTTTGTTTGAGATAAATCTTTATATGAAGCAAGGATTGAAGAGACAACTGGTCTAATTAAAAATATTGCAATGCCCAAAATAATGACAAAAGTAACGGTTAAAATAAATAATGATTTATTTTTCATCATTCAACTTTCTTCTGTTCTAAATCAAATTCTAAAGTAAATTTTAATTTTTGATTGGTAGTAGCTTGATCGGTGGAAAGACTTGAACTTTTAAAAGCAATGTTTTTGAAAAATGGCGAAGCTTCCAATTTATCTTTAAATTTAATAATTTCTCTTTCAGTGGTGGTATTTCCTTGAAGAATAAAATTAGGCGATTTTTCACTGTTAGCCACTAAGTTTTCGAATTGAACATCGGTGGGGGCACAGTTACTTAGTTCTTGGAGAACTTGAGACCAGTAAACATGATTTTTTTCAATTTCTTGGGTTGTCTGCCAACGGTCATTAGTAAATAAGGCTAGATCTTGAAGCTCCTGGTATTGATCAATTTGATCGGATTCTTTTTTGATATTATTTTTAGTACTACTAAGATATGTTTCAACCGTTGACTTTAATGATTGGCTAATAATACCCAAGATAGCCACAATTAAAACAGCCACAATACAAATACTGATAAGAGAAGCATTTCTTTTGGCGGCGATCCTTTGCAATTTTAATTCCGGGGGAAGTAAATTAATATTTATCATATTCTTTTCATCGCTAATCCTATGACGGTGGCGTATTTAGGATTATAGGTTTTTGTTTTAATGATTGGCCAAGTAATTTCTGTTTTTATTCGCGTGGCATCTTCCAGTGTTTTCCTCAGGCCGTTGGTATTGGCACCACCGCCAGCTAAAATAATTTTATGAAAAATAGTTGCTTGTCCAATACGATTTTGATAATACTTGGCAAAATGAATAATTTCAGTTACCATATTTTTTAAATTTGGTTGGAAATCATTTGTCAAATCGTCGCCGCCGATCGAAATTGTCGAAGTCAGTTTAACCGTGCCTTGATCATAACAGGTAAGACTCGATGTTTTGGCGCCGAGATCTAAGATCAAATAAGGTCCTCTGTCACTTCCTGAAATTAAAGCCCTGACATCAGCTACTGGTTTGGTTTCTAAACTCATTAATTCTAATCCGGCCATTTTGATCGTTTCGGCGAATGAATCAATAATTATTTTAGGAGCGGCGACGACCAAAACATCAGTGGTGTTTGTACCAGGAAGTTCTCCGACTACTTGCCAATCCATATAAGTTTCACTGGGCGGGATAGGGAAAAATTCACCGGCTTGATAAGGAATATTTTTGTTTATTTCTTGAGGAGTCATTGTTGGCAAATCAACTGATTTGGTAAAAACTAATGATTCTGGTAGAGCTGAAGAAACAATTTTAGCGGTGATTGAGTGTGGCTTAGCACTAAGCATTGCATTGGTAATTGCTTTGGCAATGGCTTCTTTTTCTTTAATACCTTCTTTACCCAAACTTCTAGGAGGAATTTGAATTTCCGCCACACCTAAAAGACTGGATCCGGGGCCATCGCCACGAAGTTGCATTACTTTTAAAGTTTTATAACCAATATCTAAACCTAGGATAGGTTTTTTAAATCCCAAGACTGATTCGTACATCCCTCTCCCTAAATTCCGATGTTACATCGGAATCGGGCGGCTCGCCGAAGGCGAGCTTAGCCTTATTTCTTCTTTACTATATTATATCATTCTTCTTTCCAAGTTAAAATGGTATAGCTGCCGGTAGTCGGAAACTGGGGCGGTGGTCCTAAAGTTAAATTTTGATCGTAGGTTTGGGTTGTTGTTTGGTAGCCGGAGGTAACAGTACCGCCACCACTAACCCAAGACCATGTCCAATAATCAAAAGATGAAACTGAACCATAAATAGTGATACTGTTTTTAACTCCACCAGCTTGTGGGTACCAAACATGACCGTTTTGTGAAAGTAAAGCCGCATCAATTTCTAAATTAGTGTTAGCATATTGGGGCACTTCAATATTACCTTTAGCAATTAAGCCAATTTTAACTGAACCGTTTTTAGTTGAATAAAGAAGATTGTCTTTGATTTTAATTTTAGCGTATTGGCCGGAATCGGCGACAGCAGCAATAGTGATTGGTGCGTTATAAGTACCATCAACCCAAATGTTGTCTGAAACATAAACAACACCATTGATCGGTGCATTGCGAGTTTCTACAAGAGAACTAATTGCAATGCCAGAAGTTCTTTCTCTGGTAACATAATAAACTTCAATCGTGTTATTAGGCTTAAGTTTTAAATAGTAACCAATATTACCTCCCGTTGTTTTACCAAGAAGTATACCACCATTACCGGCTTTACTTTTTAAAGTAGTTAAATCAACCGAGACATGGCCAAAATCTACTGTTGGCACGGGAAAAGTCCAATAACCAGTTGGGCCACCGTTGCCCCAGACACCGTTGTGAGAAGTATGACCATCGCCGCCAAAACTGGTTGAAGGAACATAAGTTGTTGATGAGGATGAAACCACCCCATTAGCGGTGCCGTCAAAATGAATGCCAATATTAGAGTGAACCGGTCCGTTGGTTGTTTCGGTGTCACCAAACCATGCTTCGGTGGCAGTCAGAAATGCGTAGCGAGCAAAAGAAGGCATTCCTACTTCAGCCACAACGGTTCGGTTAGCACTTGAGCCATTAATTTTACCAACCGATTTAACTGTAACAATGGCATCGCCAGGTGCGGGTGGGGTAATGGTAAGGGTGTATTGACCAATAATACTGCCATTTTCTGTTTGGTAATTATGAACGTAAGGACCGTAAGGTGACCCCGCAGGGCAAGTTTGGCCGTCACAGTAATCGGTGTTAGAATGCGACAAATGCCACATATAATAATTGATGCCTGCTTCAGCGACTTCTAGGGCGGAGACAGTTTTTTCGTGGTAGCGAGCGGTATTAACATTACTCATGGCAATGGCCACTAGAGCATAAGCAAAAGCAATAAATAAAAATGAAGCGATTAAAACCAATGGCAAAAGAGAACCTTTGTGTTTTGATTTTAATTTATTTATTTTAATTTTCATTTTAAAGATTTGTCTTTAAATTTCGAAGTTCTACTTTTGTTGATTGGTTGACACCATTTGGTGCTTGGGCCGGATCTAAATCAATGGTGATAGAAAAATTAATCATTTTAATTGCCTCTTTAGCCGGTGGCATCGAAAGCAATGTTCCGGCTTCATTATAATATGAAAACATGTTTTGACTGCTGACGTGATCAGTGATAAGGGTGACAACTTTGTCCGCATCTTGATAAATGTAAGTTGAGCCCGAAGGAGTAGGAGGAATAACTGATTTGTAGAAGCTAGCGCCGGTCAGGTAAAAACTAATTTTACTGGGCGCCGGATAATTATCGCCTTTTTGATAAGCCAAGAAAGTCAAAAGATTATTGGCGGCCTCAGTAATATTGGTCGCGCCGCGGGCAGTTTTTTCAAAGGCTCTGATGCCAATGGCGGCTTGTTCGGCGCTACCAATCATCTCTCGGTTGTATCTATATGTTTTGTAGCCATTACTAAATAAAACCATAAAAGCCGTACTCATCAATATTAAAATCGTAATTGTTACCATTAATTCCATTAGGCTAAAACCGTCATATTTTTTAATTTGTAACTTCAAAGCCATTTGTCTGAATCACACTTTCTGTGTTGGGATTAGTGATTATTAGGTCCCAACTACCTAACTCGGCCCCCGTTAAATTAAAGTCAGCAATTATTTGATTTTGAGGCGTAACAGTGATATTGGTACCCACAATTTCGATATCTTGAGGTACTTGAGTTGAACCAACATACGTCATAATTGTTTTATGAAGTTTAATTGAAGCGTTATTTTGAATATTACCACCATTGACGGCAATATTGACCGTACTGCCAACTTGACCACTTAAAGGTAAATAGTTATAAATTGACGGATTACTTCCTGTTGACGCTAAATTAACCTGAACGGTTAAATTAGCAGCTGGGGCCAAATAAAAATACCAAAGACCTTCCACATTAACTGATCGAAGAGGTGAGGTGGTGACCACAAAATAAGGCGAAGAAGTATTAATTATTCGGTAATTATCAAATTCCAAATTGTTAAGGGTAATGTTGCCACCACTATCAGTGGTAAAAGTTTGAGAATATTTATAAGTGACGGGATTAAAGTACATTTTTTTACTGCCTTGTAAAGTAAAAGTAACGGGATTACTAAAATGCAGTGTCAGATTGGCAAGACGGTCAATGACAAAAGTTTGACTGGTGACTTGCTGGGCGTAAACATCAACATCTGCCAAAGGTTCATTGGGATTTTGAGCGGTTCGAGGATAAGTCATATCAGTTGAATAGCCATCTTTGGTGGCGGTCAAGTGGTAATTATTGTTATTGTCAGGTGGTAATTTTGGTACCATCACACAGCCGTCTGAACCAGTGGTGGTGGTGACATTAACCGTTGGTGTCAGCGTGGTATTGGTAATGGTAATAGTGGCACCGACAACTGGAAGATTGGCGACATCAATGACACAGATTTTAATAATACCAGTGTTAGAAGGTGTTTCGGCGGCTTTGGCGGCAATATTAGTCGAAAGTTGCGCCAGCCGGGTATTATATTTGGTGGAAGTGACGGTAATCTCGGCTTTTTTATAGTCATAAGGATAGATATCAATTGGCAACAGACCATCGAAAGGATCATCAACGTATTTAATGTCCGTATGAACATTAAAGGTTTTGCCTGAACTAGTAACCGTTTCGTCATCAAGAATACTACCTTGTGGTAAAATTGGTCCATGGACTGTGGCTAAACTGTCGTAAGGCATATTTCTTAGAATTTCCATTTTTTCATTGGCGATCGAAACAGCCGTAATTTTAGCTTTGGCCAAATCAATTGATTTATAAACACCAATATAAGCGGTCATTATAGCCAAGGCCACCAACGACAAAACAAAAACAACAATAATCCCTTCAATTAAAGTAAATCCTTTTTTCATATTTTATATTACATTGACTAATGAATAAATTGGCATAATCACCGAAGCAACCACTAAACCAACACCAGCACCGACAATAATAATTAGAATTGGCTCAATTAAACTGGCTAAACTGTTGGTGGTGGCTTCAACTTCACGATCAAAGAAAACGGCCATCGTCAATAATATTTCGTCTAATTTACCGCTTTTTTCACCGATGGAAACAAGATGATAAATCATGGCCGGAAATATTTTTTGTTTTTTAAGCGCCGACGAAAAAGTCAGACCATTTTTAACATCTTCACCAGTTTTTTCTAAAGCCACTTGATAAACACGATTTCCTAAAACTTTGGAAGTAGTTTTAATAATATCTAGAATAGGCAGTCCTGAAACAACCAGTGAACCAGCGGTACGGCAAAATCTAGCCATATAAATTTTACGAAAAAGTTTCCCAATCACCGGCACTTTAATTTTAAGGCTATCAAGTACTAAGCCACCTTTGGTGGTTTTACCGTAAAAACGTAAACCAACAGCCAAACCAATTAGACCAATTAAAAATAAATACCAATACTTAATCATTGTGTCGCTGCTGCCTAGAATTATTCTAGTAATCAAAGGTAATTCTACACCTATATCCGAAAATATTTTTTTAAGCTGTGGCACGACAAAAATTAGCATTAAAATAATAATACCAATCAAGGCGAAAACGATTAAAATTGGATAAGTAATTGCCGCTTTAACTTTAGAGATAAGTTCGTAATCTTTTTCTAATTCTTCGGCTAATCTCCCTAAAACCTCGTCTAATTTACCGCTTTTTTCACCAGAAGAAATCATCGCAATATAAAAATTAGAAAAAATCTTGGGGTATTTTAAAAGGCTTCCTGAAAATGTTTTGCCGCCGCGGACATTTTCGGCTAGGTCAGCAATCACCCCGGCGAAATATTTATTTTCGGTTTGTTCTTTTAAAGCGCCAAAAGCATCAATCAGCGGCAGGCCAGATTTGACCATCATTGCTAATTGCTGCGTAAAAATAATTTTGTCTTTTAAGCTGACTCGGTCTGACAAAAAGGGAATTTTAATATTTCCTTTTTGGGTCAGTTTATTTTCCCCTTCTTTGGCTAAATTTAAAACAAAAAGTCCTTGCTCTTGAAGCATTTTGGCCGCTGCCGTCTCGTTCGGCGCTTCCAGATTGCCATTTTGAATTTCTCCTTTAGAACTTTTTGCGTTGTAAATAAATTTCATTATACCTCTTTTTAGTCTTTAGTCACTCGCCAGACTTCCTCGAGTGTTGTTAAGCCATCTACTACTTTTAAAAAACCGTCTTGTTTCATTGTCACCATCCCGTTTTTAATGGCTTCTTGGCCTAAAATTGTGCCTGACGCCCGTTTGGCAACTAATTCTTTCAAATTATCTTTCAAATCAAAAACTTCAAAAATACCAATCCGGCCTTTGTAACCTGTGCCATTACAATTTTCGCAGCCTTTGCCGTGGAAAAATTGAATTTTTTCTGGTCTTTTTTCTTTTTCGGGCATTTTTTTTAGTTCTTCTTCGGCCAGTTTTTGTTCAGAAGAGTCAACCGTCATTTCTTCCTTGCAATTATCGCAAATCCGGCGGCAAAGTCGTTGCGCCACAATACAATTTACCGATGAATTAATCAAAAATGGCTCAATTTTCATATCCATCATTCGAGGAATAGCACCAGCGGCGTCGTTCGTATGCAAGGTTGACAAAACAACATGTCCCGTTAGTGCGGCATGAATAGCCATATCGGCTGTTTCGTAGTCTCGAATTTCCCCAATCATAATCACATCTGGATCTTGACGGACAATCGAGCGAAGACCGTTAGCAAAAGTAAAATTGATTTTGGTATAAACTTGAGATTGATTAACTCGAGGCATGCGGTACTCAACCGGATCTTCCAAGGTGACAATATTTATCCCGACACTTTGGATTTTATCAATCACAGCGTATAGAGTTGTGGTTTTACCTGAACCAGTTGGGCCAGTCACTAACACCATCCCATGCGCTTTGTGGATATTATCTTCAAGTGTGACAAAAGCGCTGCCGCGCAGTCCCAATTGTTCCAGAGTTAAAATACCGGCTGATTTATCTAGAATTCTCATGACTACCTTTTCGCCGTTGACGGTAGGTAAAGTGGAAACGCGAAAATCAACTTCGGCACCATCAAGCACAGTTTGAAAGCGACCATCTTGGGGCAATCTTGTTTCGTCAATTTTCATATCCGAAAGAATTTTAATTCGTGAAGAAATACCACTTTGAATTTCTTTAGGTAGTTTAATGATTTCTTTTAAAATACCGTCTTCGCGAAATCGAACAATAATTTCTTCTTCTTGAGGTTCAATGTGGATATCAGAAGCTTTTTCCCGAACCGCTCTTTTAATCAGTGATTGAACAATTTTAGCGGCCGGGGCAGTTTCAGTGATTTCTTCAACTTTTTCTTTGCTTGGTCCTTTTTGAGTGGGTATTTCCTCGTCTTCTTCAGCGGATTCAATAATTTTCTTAAGTTCGCCTGAAACAGCCGAATACTGTTCTAAAACATGATTTAAATCTGCTTGAGTGCAAAGTCGAATATCTAGATCCATCCCCGTCTTCTTTTTGACAAATTCAATTGCTTCGCGATCTTCTGGATCAATCATTGCCACTACTATTTTGTTATTTTTTTCTTCTAATGGAACGATTTGATAATGACGGGCGATGTGTTCCGGCAATAAATTTAAGATTTTTTTCGGCACAGTGGTTTTCGATAAATCAACATAACAAACATTAATTGTCTGATCAAAAGAATTATTTTCTTTTTCTGGAGTGGTATCTTGTTTTGGCGGCGTTGGTTTTTCAAGAAGCTCTTTTTTAAAGTCAAGACTTGGCCTGAATTTTGCTTTATTCTTTTCTAAAGAAAGATAAGTTTTAGCGGGGTTACGAACATCTTTAATTGTTCTGGGCGGATATTTAATTAAAACAAAATTACCAAAGCCTGGGAAATTAACACTTCGGCCGGTCGAAAGTTCGGTACTGATAGTTTGTTGAATAATATCAAGAGTTTTAGCGACTACTTCTGGTGGAATAGCTGTTTTTTGAGCAATCGCTCTTTTTAAATCTGTTGATGTCAAAACCCCTCCAACATCTTTATGCCTGCTTCTAACTTGTTATCCACATTGTAGCATAATTTGTGTTTTTACTAAAATAGAATATAGTAAAAATGATTAAATTATAAATTTCAAATTTAAAATCAAATTCAAAATTCGAATTTTAAAATTCAATAAAAATTTAAAATTAAAAATTGAAAATTAAGCGACCTAAGGGAGCGTGTATGGTTTTTTATCGAAAATTTAGACCACAAAAATTTGCTGATATTATGGGGCAGGAACATATTGTTCAAACCTTGACCAATGCTCTTTCGTCAGGAGATTTTTCGCATGGTTATTTATTTGCGGGACCGAGGGGTTCGGGAAAAACAACACTAGCCCGAATTATGGCTAAAGCTTTAAATTGCACGGGCAGAGTTTTGGCAAAAGATTCATACGAGCCTTGTAATAAATGTTCAACTTGCAAAGAAATAACACTTGGAAAATCATTGGATTTGATTGAAATTGATGCCGCTTCTAATCGAGGCATTGACGAAATTAGAGACTTGCGGGAAAAAATTCGTTTTGCGCCGACCAAATCAAATTATAAGATCTACATTATTGACGAAGTCCATATGTTAACCAAGGAGGCTTTTAATGCACTTCTTAAAACTTTAGAAGAACCACCTATTCATGCCATTTTTATTATGGCGACCACTGAACCGCAAAAGATTTTGCCAACGATTTTATCTCGTGTTCAAAGATTTGATTTTCGTCGGGCGGATTTAGAGGAACTAAAAAAATTACTTAAAAAGGTGGCTCAAGTGGAAGGAATTAAGATTGATGACGAGGCCATTGGCCTCTTGTCACAACTGGCAGCTGGCTCGTACAGGGATGCTCTATCTCTGTTTGGCCAAATTTCGTCAATTAGAAAAACAGCCGCTTCCAATATTACCCTCGAACAAATTCAACAAATTTTAGGTTTGGCCCAAGATAAAAGTGTTTTTGATTTTTCCGAAGCACTCGCCGCGGGAAATCGAAAATTAGCTTTTGAACTTATTTCAAAACTTCATTTGCAGGGTGTTGATTTTGAAAATTTTACCATTAAATTGATTGAGGTTTTGCGAAAAATTGCTTTGTGGAAATTGGGAGAAGATCAACTTTTTGATTTAACCCAAGAAGAGCAGGACAAAGTAAAAAAAATAGCTGAGATGTTTGAAGTAAATTTTTTAATGAAAATGATCGAAAAATTCGCTCTAGCTTTACCGCAAATTAAATCAGCCTCTTTGCCACAGTTGCCACTCGAAATGATTGTTTTTGAGTTTACAAAGGGAATTCAGAATTCAGAATTCAGAATTCTGAATGAAAATGTAAAAATAGAAGAGAAAAATGTTAATAGCCGAGGGGATGTCCTGAACGAAGTGGCGGTTGACCGAGCGGAGCGAGGGAATAGGTTGGTTAGGGAGCCCGAGAGTGAGGGACGACCCGAGGCTAAGAAAAAAAACTTCAATCAAGATCTCTGGCAAGAAATTATTAAAGGTGCCAAAGCTCATAATCATTCTTTATCTGCCCTTTTAAAAGATGCGGTTTTAGCCGAAACCCAAGATGACACTATCACCTTAGCTTTTAAATTTAAATTTCATGCCGACATGATCTCTGGCAAGCGCAATACGCAAATTATTGAAGGCATCATTCAAAAAAATACGGGTACTAATTATAAACTTAACTGTGTGGTTGACCCTGCGTTAGTGGTTAGAAAACCGACTGACAGTGAAGAAGAACTCTTAAACGGCGCCAAGGAAGTTTTTGATATTGAAGAATAGTTATCCCCATAATCCACAGTTTCCACATGTTGCAACTAAAAACTAAAAGTGCAAAACTGAAAACTGCATGATAAAGCTAAAAAGATAATAATTGTTTGAGCTTTCTGTTGTAGTTTTAACTTTTGAGTTTTAAGTTTATTCAAAGGAGGGCAGAATGCCCGACGGCATAAAGGTTCCCCCACAAAATATTGAAGCAGAGCAATCAGTTCTAGGTTCAGTGCTTTTGGATCAAAATGCCATTATTAAAGTGGCTGATATTTTGCGATCGGATGATTTTTACCGCGAAGATCACGCTACTATATATAGTTGTATTATTAAACTGTTTGAAAAACGAAAACCGATTGACGTGGTCACTTTGACCAACGAATTAGAAAAAGATAAGAAACTGAAAAGTATTGGTGGTGCATCGTACATTGCTACTTTGGTCAATTCGGTACCAACCGCTGCTCATATCACAACTTATGCTAATATTGTTCATCAAAAAGCAACTTTAAGGCGCTTAGTCACAGCCGCGGCGACTATCACCGAGCTTGGTTTTGATGAAAATTCTGAACTCGAGACAATTTTAGATCGGGCCGAAAGTACTTTATTTAGTGTTTCGCAAAAATATGTTAAACAGTATTTCACGCCAATTAAAGATATTTTAGCTGATTCTTTTGATCGAATTGACAAGTTGCACAAAGAAAAAGGGGCAATTCGAGGCGTGCCGACTGGTTTTCGGGATTTAGACAATGTCCTGGCTGGTTTGCAAAAATCAGATTTAGTGATCCTGGCGGCTCGGCCGTCGGTGGGTAAATCGGCTTTTGCTTTAAATATTGCCGATCATGTTGCTTGTGAACATAAACAAGCGGTCGGAATTTTCTCGTTGGAAATGTCCAAAGAACAGATTATTGACCGACTCTTGTGCCTTCGAGGTTCAGTTGATTCCTGGAAGTTACGTACCGGTAATTTGGAAGATGAAGATTTCGGTAAATTAAATTATGCCATGGGGATGCTTTCAGAAACACCCATTTTTATTGATGACTCACCCTTTTTAAATGTGATGGAAATTAGAACTAAAGGTCGCCGACTTTTGATGGAGCAAGATCTTGGTTTAATTGTGATTGATTATTTGCAATTAATGTCGGGGATGAGCACGAAGGGTTCTGACAATCGGGTCCAAGAAGTTTCGGAAATTTCCCGCTCACTCAAAGCCTTAGCTAGGGAATTAAATGTACCAATATTAGCTTTATCGCAACTATCCCGAGCAGTGGAGCACCGTCCAGATAAAAAACCAATGTTAGCTGATCTTAGAGAGAGTGGTTGTTTAACCGGCGACACTTTAATTTTTAATGCTAAAACAGGCATTTGCCAGCCAATTGAAAAACTAGTTGGTCAAAAAGAATTTACTGTTTTAACAGTTGATGGACAAGGTAAATTACTCAAAGAAATAGCCAATAAAGTCTTTTCAACAGGAAGAAAAAAAGTTTTTGAACTTATTTTTAAAAGCGGCCGGAAAATTAAGGCAACAGCCAATCATCAATTTATGACTATTAATGGCTGGGAGAGATTAGATAAATTAGCGGGTGGTGATCGGTTAGCAACCCCTCGGCGAATTGATTTTAAAAATATTGTGACAATGTCAGACGAAAAAATTATTGTACTTGCTCATTTAATTGGTGATGGATGCTATCTTAAACATCAACCACTTCATTACACCAATGCTGATCCAGAAAGTATTAGTATTGTTGATCGAGCGTCTCAAAAAGCATTTGGAACAAAAAATCGTTTAGTTAAACAAAAAACTTGGTTTCATCTTTACCTTTCTGCACCAGCGCCATTGGCTCGTGGTCGGAGAAATCCCATCGTAAAGTGGCTCGATGAAGAATTGGGGATTTTTGACCAACGTTCTGGTGAAAAAGAAATTCCTGAGCTTATCTTTACATTATCTCAAAAGCAATTGGCTCTTTTTGTCAGACATCTTTTTTCAACTGATGGTGGTTTGACTTTTTCTTCGGGAATTTGGCGATTACATTATGCTTCTAAAAGTGAAAAACTAATTAAAAGCTTACAGCATTTATTGCTTCGTTTTGAGATACAATCAAGAATTAAAATCAATAAAAAGAGGGGGTATTTGCCAGTCTTTGATCTTGTAATTTCAGGGTCGGAAAATCAATTAAAATTTATGGAAGAGATCGGGATTTTTGGTCGCAAAGATAAAATTGTTAAAAAAGCAATTAAAGATTTAAGGCAAATCGAGCCAAACACTAATGTTGATATTATTCCTAAAGATATTTGGCAGAAAATTGTGCAAAAATTTACGGATTTAGGTTGGACAACGAGACAATTCCACCAAGAAATGCAATGGGCATATTCTGGCACGCAGCGATATAATAATGGCATTTCTAGAAATCGTCTTTCTAGTATCGCCCAAGTTTTAGGAGATGGTGTGCTTAGTGATTTGGCTGATTCGGATATTTTTTGGGATGAAATAGCTGAAATTAAGGAAGTTGGTGTTGAATCAGTTTATGATATAACGGTGCCAAAAAACCATAATTTTATCGCTAACGATATTGTTGTTCATAATTCCATAGAACAAGACGCCGACGTGGTGATGTTTATTTATCGTGACGAGATGTATGAACAAGATTCCGAAAAGAAAAATATTGCCGAAATTTTAATCCGCAAGCATCGTCATGGTCCCACTGGCGACGTTCAACTTTACTGGAAACCAGAATATATGAAGTTTGCTACCATCGAAAAGAAGCTAAAGGAGACATAACCGAAATGTCCACCTCGTAGGTGGACAATAGGTTTAGGAATGTAAAGAACCATTGACTTTTGGTCTAAAATACGGTATAATAATGTAATCATCGAAATAAAACGATGAGAAGAACAGGGGTGGAGTTATGCTGTTCTTACTGTAAGCTTATGCTTATGGTAGGGACAAAGCCAATTACTTTGCCCATACCATAAAGGCGCGACGACGGCCAATAATTTAAAGTATATTTGGGCCGATTCCGATCGCGCCTTTTAATTTACCAAAAAGTCTTGACATTGTAACTAATCTATGATAGAATATTATCAGTTTGCTGGGAACAGACCGACCAGCTAGAGACCCAAATTTCCCTTAGTACGGAAAGGAAAAAGAAGGTCTTGAAACAGAAGCAATAAAATAGGTCGGGCCGTGCTATCTATAATTGGCGGCTGGCTTCAAGCAAAGGCCAAGCTTGAAGGTTATATTCTGCGCAAAAGGCGCGAAAAACCAGAAAATAAAAAAGCACAAAAATTAACAGCCACTTCCGGCTACGCGAACTCTGTGGAAGGCTGGAATCGGCCGGAGTACACAGGCACAGAGCGTGGGGAGACAAGCAAACCCCGGACTCGGGAATGGATTGATCCGATCCGTACTAAGAACTATCCGTTCCTGACGCTATTTTTTGACAAGGCGTATCAATTTGATACGCCTTTTTGCTATCTTGTTGTATAATAAGTCGTGCAATGAATTTAGATATTTTAGAAAATTTAAACACCGAACAAAAAGAAGCGGTTATTACAACCGAAGGACCGGTTTTAATTTTAGCAGGGGCAGGTTCTGGTAAAACTAAAGCTTTAACTCATCGAATTGCTTATTTAATTTGTGAAAAAAAAATTCATCCGGAAAATATTTTAGCTGTGACTTTTACCAACAAAGCGGCTGAAGAAATGGCCAGTCGAGTAACAAAGTTACTCGGAATTTCAAATTCTAAATTTCAAATTTCAAAGCTGCCATGGCTAGGGACGTTTCATTCTATCTGCGCCAAGATTTTGCGTTTTAATATTCAAAATTTAGATTACACTCGTTCTTTTAATATTTATGACAGCGACGATTCTTTATCGGCGGTAAAACATGCGATGGATGTTGTGGGAATTGATAAAAAACAATATAACCCTCGAGTGATTAGAAATTATATTTCTGGAGCTAAAAATGAACTTCTAAATCCTCAAAATTATGCCAAATTTTCCAAAGGTCATTTTGGTGAAATTGTTTTAAAAATTTACCAGCAGTATCAAAAAGATTTAAAAATCGCGAACGCCCTGGATTTTGATGATTTACTTTTTAAAACTGTGGAACTTTTCGAAAAATTTCCGGCAGTTTTAGCACGCTACCAAGATCAATTTCGTTATATTTTAATTGACGAGTATCAAGATACCAATTTTGCGCAATATCGTTTTAGTACTCTTTTAGCTAAAAAATATCAAAATATTTGTGTGGTGGGGGATGATTTTCAATGTTTATCTGGCAAGACTAAAGTACTAACTTCTGAAGGTCAGAAAGAAATAAGATTAATTAAGCCGAAAGACAAAGTTATCTGTGCTAATGGATACGGTACTACTACGAAATCAGAGGTATCAAAAGTTTTTAAACGAAATTTTAAAGGAAAAGTTTGGCAAATTGAAACAAAAAGTGGACATATGATCGAGGCGAGTTCTGAACACATTTTCTTCTCTAAATGGAAACTAATCAAGGATAGTTTTTTTGTTTATTTAATGTTTCGCAGAGATAAAGGATATAGGATAGGTTTTACTAAAAGTATTAGATATGGGAAAAAAGGTCATGAAACGGCTCACGGATTACAGGTACGAGCAAATCAAGAAAAAGCAGATAGAATGTGGATTTTAAAAATCTGTAAGAATCTTTCGGAGGCTAAGTATTATGAAGCCTTTTTTTCAAGTTATTATGGTATACCAACTTCTATATTTTTTAATCAAGGTAGAACTATGCAAATTCGGCAAGAACACATTGACATGTTATTTAAAAATATAGATACCAAAAAAAGAGCCAAAAATTTATTAGAAGATTTAGATCTAAAGTGGGATTTTCCGCATCATCGTCCTCAAGCTGTGACTTTAGAATTTACGCAAAAATATCAAGGACGGCAATTTATTACTTTAAATATGTTTGGTGAGGATCGTCTTGGTCAACAAAGACCTTGGCATGCTCATCGAGTCAGAATTACTACGACAGATCCTAGATTACGTGAAAAATTTGAAAATATGGGATTCGCAACTAGAATGGATAAAAGAAGCTGGCGGATTGAAACCTCCAGAAAAGATTATAGTGAAGCTCTAGTTTTGGCTGAAAAATTAGCCGGAATTAATAGTTTAGATATTATCAAATCAGCCCGACTAACGGATAGTAAAACGAGTTTTGATTTTATGCCGGTGAGTAACTTAAGACCAGGGATGGTCATTCCTGTTCTTCGCAACGGCAAAATAGTTGAAGACGAAATTATCGGTATCAATTGTCGGATGACTAATGAAGTTCTTTACGATCTAGATATTGAAAATTTGCATAATTATATTGCTGAAGGGGTTGTCGTTCACAACTCCATCTACGGTTTTCGCGGTGCTAATTTTAAAAATATTTTAGATTTTGAGAAAGATTATCCTAAGGCGAAAATTATTAAGATGGAACAAAATTATCGTTCGACTAAAAAAATTATTGCTTCGGCTCAATGTGTGATCGAAAAAAATTGTGTTAGGAGTAAAAAAACACTTTGGACTGACAATGAAGATGGTATCGCACCGACGGTTTTTGAAGCACGAAGTGAAAAGGAAGAAGCCGAATTTATTCTTGACGAAGTCGAAGCCCTTAAAATGTTAGGCGGTTATAATCAATTTGTGATTTTATATCGAACTAATGCCCAGTCACGAATTTTTGAAGAAGCCTTGATGCAAAAAGGCATTCCATATCGTTTAATTGGCGCTTTAAGATTCTACGAAAGACGAGAAATTAAGGATATTTTGGCTTATTTGAAATTAATTTTAAATCCAACCGATCGGGTCGCTCAAAAAAGAATTATCAATGTCCCCCCACGAGGAATTGGCGAGAAATCCCAAATAGACAAAAACAATCCAAAAGTATTAAAGTTTTTAGAAATGATTGAAGAACTTCGTCAAACTTCAAAAAAAATAAAAGTCTCTGAACTCATTGATTTAGTGGCTCTAAAATCAACTTATAAAAATTGGATTTTAGATGGCACCGAAGAAGGGGAAGGACGGTGGGAGAATATTGAAGAATTAAAATCGGTCGCGGCATCGGCCGAAAATCTGGAAAGTTTTTTAGAACAAGTTACTTTAGTTTCTGATATTGATAATCTTGACCGTTCGACTGACGCGATCACATTGATGACTTTGCATAACGCCAAGGGTTTAGAATTTCCAATTGTTTTTATGGTGGGAATGGAAGAAGGCTTGTTCCCTCATGCCAATTCTCTCATGGAGCCGGCGGAGCTTGAAGAAGAACGACGGCTTTGTTATGTTGGTATTACCCGTGCGCGAAAAAGACTGTATTTTAGTTATGCCTGTTCGCGCCTGCTTTATGGTTCCATCCAAGCTAATATGCCATCGCGTTTTCTTTCCGAAATTTCCGAGGAATTATTGGAAAGAATATAAAATTGACAAATTGAACATAATAGAAAAAGTTGTATAATATAATTAAACGGAGTAAAAATGGCAAAAATTATTTGTACTAAAAATATTTTAGGAGGTAAAAAGCGAATTTCTGGTACTCGTATATCTTTTGATATAGTCTATAATTATATTATTGATGATAATATTGATCAGATCTATAAAGACTACCCTCATCTAAAAAGAGAGCAAGTGAGAACTGCGTTGAATTATTTTGATGAAAAAATTCGCTATGCTAAGGAGAGGGTTGACTACTTACCCGCATAAATTCAAATTCTACTTAGATGAAAATTTCCCCGTTCCGGCGGGGAAATTTTTAAAGTCTCGAGGCCAAACTGTTGTTGAAGGACTCAAAATTTTAAAGAAACCAGGGCTTACAGACCAAAAACATCTGGAAACTTGCATTAAAGAAGAGGCAATTCTATTAGCTTTTGATAGAGATTTTATAATTGACTCAAAATACCAAGAAATGATAAGAAAAAGTTACGGAGTGATTTTAATTGAAGCGACTGATACAAAACCAAAAACGGCGCAAAGAATTTTAGTAAAAGTTCTTAAAAAATTGACCAAAAATTCTATCAAGGGAAAAATATGTTGCGCCTCGATTGATAAGATTAAATTTATAGAACCAAAAGATATTTAACTTTTTTAAAAATGTTTTTGAGAGGAATTTAATCTTAATTTATGGTATAATACGAAAGAAATAAAATTATAGAGGTATTTACTAACATGAATCCTCCTGAAATTTCAAAAGAAATGCTATCTTTTGTGGCCTCACATTATAACTATAGACACAAATATTGGTCTGCATACTTTTGGCCCACAAGGGAAAAAGCGAATTTAAAAATACCAAAATATTATTTAAAAGAGATTCTTTTCGATTGTTTTGATAAAATTAATGCTTGTTATTATCATATGAAAAGGCTAAAGGAGGAAGAAGAAAAAATAATTTATGATAATCAAATAAGCAAGATTCATACGAGTATTTACCCAGGTGTTATTGGGGTACCATCTGAAGCTATTGTTTTCGAATACGAAGCCTTTATTTTACAACAAGAAGCCTGTTTACAAGTAATTGCTAGAGTTATATCTTTGTTTTTTGGTTCACATAATAATTCATTTAAAAAATTACACAATATACTTTCGAACGTTCCTAAGGCAAAATCGAGGAAAGCACAAAGTATTTTAAGCCTTTTGAAAAAATTTAATAATTATTTTAAAGAAATTGGCATTTTTGAAAGTGGGACTCGTTCAATAAGAGATTTTGCAAGTCATTATGGTCAACTTAAAGTAGGTACGATTAATATTCAAATTTCTATGTCTGAAATCGAATCTTTCCCAGCTATAAAAGCTAAAAAAATTGATCATTTAGCAAAAGAGGATCCAGTTGGTTTTACGAATAAAGAAGATTTATATGATTTCTGTAAAAGAAATTTTTATTATTTGTGCCAATTTATAGGATTAGTAACAGGAAAATTGTTTAGTTTTCGGCCTGTTTTTGGTAACAAAACAGATAAAAATGGAAAATTAGATTAGATAACTATTTCTTGAATTCTTGAGCGAGTTATGACAAGGTTATTTTAATTTTATCTTAATATTCAGAAATTTGATTTTATTAATGGATAGGGTAAAATTTGAAATAGACTAAATAAAGGAGTCATTATTTTAGCAATTTTTTTAGCGATCTACTTAAGTCTTAAAAGTCATACTCCACCGGTTGAGCCGATGGTCTCGGGCGTAGTTGATGTTTCGGATCCTAACCATCCGCGTGAGGTTTATTTTGGTAGTGCAAAGTTTAGCACTTTAAAAGATATGACCAGCGACCTAAATGTTGATATTTATCCTGAAGATAAATTTAGTACTTTTCCTGACCCACAGCTTGGCATTGGTAGTCGAATTGAAATTCAAAGAGCTTTGCCAGTTGAAATAAATGATGGTGGAAAAAATTTTATTGTTAGAACATGGAAAAAACAAATTGGAGAACTCCTCGAGGAACAAAATATTAACTTGGGTGAACAAGATAAAATCGACCCGGCCAAAAGTACGTGGCTTCGTGAAAATTTAAAGATTAATATCACCAGAGTTGCAGAAACTGAGCTTAAAGAAGAAGAAACAGTAGCGTATAAAATTATCAACAAAGATGATCCAGATTTAGAAAAAGGAAAATCAAGAGTTGACCAGACTGGAAAAAATGGTACAAAAGTTAAGACTTATCTCGTGCGGCGAGAAAATGGCCAAGAAGTTTCGCGAAAATTATTAAATGAGGAAGTAACAATAAAACCGCAGGATAAAATTGTTTATAACGGTACGAAAGTTGTTGTTTTAGGGCGCGGAAATGCGACTTGGTATGATTTAATTTCTGGGAATACAGCTGCTTCCAATACCTTGCCTCGATATTCTTATGTAAGAGTGACGGCTGTTAATTCTGGGAAATCAGTCATTGTAAGAATAATTGATGCGGGAATCCAGTCGGACGCCGTAATCGATCTTTCTGCTGATGCTTTTTCACAATTGGCCCCGCTTGGAGCAGGAGTAATACCAGTAGTGCTAACGAAAGAATAAATGTTTAAACAAAAAAAATTTCTGGGACAAAATTTTTTAATCAATGATAAAATCATTCCTGATATTATTAAGGTTGCTGAAATTAAAAAGGATGATGTTGTTATTGAAATTGGGCCGGGTTTGGGAATATTAACCAAAGCGTTAATAGATGCTGGGGCAAAAGTTTATGCCATCGAAAAAGATTTTGAATTAGCAGAAATGCTGCGTAAGGCGTTGGGTAAAAATAAAAATTTAACTATCGTTCATCAAGATGCTCTCTTTTTTGATTTATCAATTTTTAAAAAGTACAAAGTCGTTTCAAATTTGCCTTTTAATATTGCCTCGCCATTAATCCGGAAATTTTTAGAAAGCCAAAATCAACCGGAATTAATGGTAGTGATGGTGCAAAAAGAAGTCGCTGAAAAAATCGTTGCTAAGCCTGGTGATTCGGAGCGGGGTATTTTAACCTTGGCGGTTGAATTTTATGCCAATGCGGAAATTATTATGACGGTGTCCAAAAATAGTTTCCGCCCCCAACCCCAAGTTGACGCCGCCATCTTAAAACTCCAACCATACCCTCATACCAGGTATGCGGATAAGGTTGGGTCAAAGTTGTTTTTTCAAATTGTCAAAGCTGGTTTTTCGGCCAAGCGACGACAGATTCGAAATTCCTTGGCAGCGACATTAAGATTGGAAAAAGATAAAGTGACTGATATTTTGAAAAAAGCACAAATCGATCCATCGCTTCGCGCTGAAGACCTAACTTTAAAACAATGGTTCGTGTTATGTAATGTTCTTAAAAACTATCAATTTTGAAATTTGGATTTTGGATTTTGGATTTTTTTATTTATACTGTAATAGATGAATAAAAATAACAATCAAGAAAAAGATAAAACTTTTCAAAAAGCCGAAGATATTTTAGTTAAGGTAGAAAGAGAAAGTAAGGAAGGTGTCAAAGCAGTTGAAGATGCTGCTTATAAAGTTTCAGAAGTGCCGCCAGTAAGACAAGCAAAAAATTTTTGGCGTGGTTTAGGACCAGGACTCACGACCGGTTCGGCTGATGATGATCCATCAGGAATTGTGACTTACTCACAAACTGGTGCAAAATATGGTTTTCAACTTCTTTGGTTAGCCGCTTTCTCTTTTCCTTTAATGGCGATCGTTCAAGAAATGTGCGCTCGGATTGGTTTGCATACTGGTCGAGGTTTAGCTCATAATATTCGACAATATTTTCCGCGGCCGGTCCTTTATTTGGTGGCAATTTTAGTCCTGCTTGCCAACTCTTTTAATATTGGTGCCGATTTAGGTGCTCTGGCTAAAGCAAGTCAACTCTTTTGGCCAAATGCGTCATTTACGATTTTAGTGATCTTTTTTACGATTTTTTGTTTATCTTTGCAGATTTTTATTTCATATGAAAAATATGCTCGGTATCTGAAATATTTAGCCGTTCTTTTAGGTGTTTATGTGGTAACTGCTTTTGTGATCAAAGACTTTCCGTGGTTTCAAGTGCTGAAAAATGGGTTAATTCCGAAAATTTCTTTTAACAAAGAGCAAATTATTTTAATCTGTGGTATTTTTGGTACCACCATCTCGCCTTATTTATTTTTTTGGGAAACCTCTCAAGAGATTGAAGAACAAATTGCTGACGGTAAATCACAGAAAGAAATGGAAGACGGGGTAACTGATAAGGCAATAAAAAAAATGCGGATTGATGTGTGGGTGGGAATGTTTTTTTCTAATTTAGCAATGTTCTTTATTATTGCAGTTTGTGGAGCTGTATTATTTCCAAATGGCATTACTAATATTAATTCGGCTTCGGATGCGGCTATTGCTCTTAAACCATTGGCTGGAAATTACGCTTATTTACTCTTTGCGATTGGAATTTTCAGTGTTGGTCTTTTGGGAATACCAGTTTTAGCTGGCGCGGCCTCATACGCCGTGAGCGAATCTTTTGGTTGGAAAGAAGGTTTATTTCGTAAGTTTTCTCAAGCCAAGGCTTTTTACGGCGTGATTATTTTTTCAATGCTGATTGGTTTGGCAGTTAATTTCATTGGCTTAGATCCAATTAAAGCTTTAATTTATGCGGCGGTGGCTAACGGTTTGGTGGCGCCAGTTATTTTAATTTTAATTGTCTTAATTTCGAGTAATAAAAAAGTGATGGGTGCGCGCGCTAATCATCGTTTTATCACCTTTATGGGTTGGGTGGCGACCATTGTGATGGTTATTGTAGGCTTGGCGACTATTTATTCGTTTTTTTAAAGAAAGGATTTAAATGGGCACTCTTTATGTTGTCGCCACCCCGATTGGTAATTTAGAAGATATTACATTGCGGGCATTACGAATTCTAAAGGAAGTGGATTTAATTGCTTGTGAAGACACACGGCACACGGGTATTCTTTTAAAACATTTTGAGATTCAAAAAACATTAATTTCCTTTCACCAGCATTCGCAGTTGCAAAAAATTCAATTTTTAATTGCCGAATTGGAGAGTGGTAAGGACATTGCCCTTGTTACTGATGCTGGCACACCGGGCATTAGTGATCCAGCCGGCGTCTTGATAGAAGTGGCGATAAAAAGTAAGATAGAAATAGTTCCGGTTTCTGGCGTGTCGTCTTTGACAACCTTAATTTCTATGACTGACAAACCATTAGACAGGTTTTTATTTTTGGGATTTTTGCCTAAGAAAAAAGGGCGCCAAACATTATTAAAGAATATTTCGAAACTTGATTTTCCCATTGTTTTTTTTGAGTCACCGAATCGAATTCTAAAAACTCTAGAAGAATTAAAAGAAGTCTTGGGAGACCACTCAGTTGTTATTGGTCGCGAATTAACTAAGAAATTTGAAGAAATTTATCGTGGAAAAATTTCAGAAGTTTTATTAAACATTAGACCGCAAGGTGAATTTGTTATTTTAATCAATAGGTAAATTATGGCAGAAATTTCAACACCACAAACAGAAAAATCATCTCAAGAAAAAGAGACTTTTTTTATTACGACCGCCATTCATTATGTTTCCGATATTCCTCATATTGGCCATGCTTACGAAATGATCGCCGCTGATATTTTAGCTCGTTATTGGCGCCGGCGTGGTCGAGATACTTTTTATTTGGCGGGAACCGATGAACATGGTCAAAAAATAATACAAGCAGCTGAAAAAAGAGGAATGAAGCCGAAGGAATTTGTTGATGAAGTCTCTTTGCATTACAAAGCAGCCTGGGCGGCACTAGAGATTCGATACGATAATTTTATTCGAACAACCGATCCTGCTCATGAAAAATATGTTCAGGATTTTGTTCAAAAATTGTGCGATCTTGACGAAATTTACAAAGATCGTTACGAAGGTTTGTATTGTGTTGGTTGTGAGGAATATAAAACAAAAAATGAGCTTGGTCCGAATAATGTTTGTTTGATTCATAAAAAAAAATGTGAAGGTGTTTTTGAAAATATTTATTTTTTCAAACTTTCAAAATATCAAAATCAACTTATTGATGTAATTGAAAAAAACAAAATTGAAATTGAACCAATCGAAAGAAGAAATGAGATTCTAAGTTTTTTAAAAAGAGAACCTTTGCGAGATTTGGCCATTTCTCGTAGTAAAGTCAGTTGGGGCATATCAGTACCTTGGGATAAAACACAAACTATTTATGTTTGGGTTGATGCCCTTTTAAATTATATCACCGGTGCACGTGGTCATTGGCCACCATCATTACAATTAATTGGTAAAGATATTTTTCGTTTTCATTGTATTATTTGGCCAGCAATGTTGATGGCGGCAGGATTAGAATTACCGCGTAAGATTTTTATTCATGGATTCTTGACAGTTGATGGTGAAAAAATTTCAAAAAGCCGTGGTAACATTATTGATCCACTCCAAATTTCTCGTATTTATGGCGTGGACGCTTTGCGTTATTTTCTTTTTCGCGAAATGCCTTTTGGTCAAGATGGTGATTTTACGATTGATCGTTTTGAGAAACGTTATTGTTCGGATCTAGCTAATGATTTAGGTAATTTAGTCCAGCGCGTGATTACGATGGCTAATCGTTATAAAGTTCCATGGCGATATAAAACGATCACAAAATCTTATTTCCAAATTGATCGCGCGATTGAAAATTTGGAATTTCATAAAGCTTTGGATTTAATTTGGGATATTGTGGTTGAGGCAAATAAAAAAATTGATACTGAAAAACCCTGGGAGCTTTTTGAAAAAGATCCCCAAAAACTTGAAAAAGTAATCAGCCAATTACTGGAAGCAATTTCGCAAATTGCTTTTCAAATTGATCCATTTTTACCAGAAACTTCGTGGTTAATTATTGATCAACTTAAATCAATGAAACCGGACCACTTATTTCCCAGACACAAATAAAAATCCAAAATCCTAATGACTAATGCCAAATAAAATATCCAAATTCAAATTTCAAAATCTAAATTAGACATTTAATCATTTGAAATTTTATTTGAAATTAGGATTTAGAGCTTAGAAATTTAAAAACCGGAGGTTTTTTTAATGTTTCCTTTTATTTCGGCTTTAGCTCAGGTCGGAGGTATTCTGGTTGATAAAATCACTCTGACTCGTCGGCAAGTTTCGGTTCATGTTTTTGTGCCAATTTTGTTTTTATTTCTTTTTTTATTAACGGCTCTGCTTTTCCCATTTTTGGGTAAAATTTCCATTGAGGTTTTTTCACTTCGCTATTTATTAATATTTTTGGCAATGATAATAGCGGCCACTGTTTGGAATATTTTTTATTATCAAGGCGTTCAGTCGGAAAAAGTTCATGAATTTGAATTGATTATGATGTTTCAGCCCTTGCTGACGATTCTTTTAGCTACCATTTTTCTTAAAGGTGAGCAAAATTTACAAATTGAAATCGTTGCTATTATCGCGGCCATTTTTCTTATTGTAGCTCATCTTAATAAAGCTCATCTAGAAATAACACTTGGTGGTTACAAGTTACTTTTAGCCGTACTTTTTATGTCAGTGGAGTTAATTCTAATTAAAATTTTGTTAGTAGTTTTTTCGCCCGTGGCTTTGTATTGTATTAGAACAGGCATACTTTTCATTTTTTTCTTTTTGTTTTATCATCCGCAAATTAAAAAAGTGGCCGGGAAAAACTCGGCTTTAATTTTGGCGAGTGCTTCACTTGGAACACTACAAATGATTAGCAAATTTTATGGTTTTGAACAATTTGGGGTGGTTTATACCTCACTGGTGTTAATCTTATCGCCAATTCTAGTTTATATTTGTTCAACCATTTTTTTGCACGAAAAATTAAAGTTGAGGACTGTTATCTCGGCTATTGTAATTTTAGGTTGTATTGTCTATGCTTCGTTGGTAGGAAAATAAATGTTTATTGATACTCATGCTCATTTAAACTTCGAAGCTTTTGAGCTCGACAACGGTCAGGTAATTGAGAGAGCTAAAATTGCTGGAGTTGAAAAAATTATTATTCCAAGTTCGAATTTGAAAACTTCACTTAAAGCGATTGAAATTGCTGAAAAATTTGAGGGTGTTTTTGCGGCCGTGGGTTTGCATCCAATTCATGTCAAAGATGAAGCTTTTGATGAAGAAAATTTTCAAAAATTAGCTAAAAATAAAAAAGTTGTGGCTATTGGCGAGATTGGCTTGGATTATTATTACGATAAATCTAACTTGTTAAATCAAAAAGAAGTTTTAATAAAATCAATCAAATTGGCCCAAGTAGTTTCTAAGCCAATTATTGTGCATTCAAGAGAAGCAGCGGCAGACATTTTACCAATTTTAATGACCGAAAGTCCAATTCCTTCAGGCGTGATGCATTGTTTTCAAGAAGATTGGCAATTTGCTCAGGCAGTATTAGAAATGGGTTTTTATCTTTCTTTTACCGGCCTGATTACTTTTAGCAAAAATCAAAAAACAATCGAGGTTTTAAAAGAAACACCATTGGAAAGAATTTTAATTGAAACCGATTGTCCTTATATGACGCCGGAACCTTATCGTGGTAAAAGAAATGAACCAACTTATGTAATAGAAGTGGCAAAAAAAATCGCTGAAATAAAAAAAATTCCTTTAGAAAAAGTAGAAACACAAACTACTAAAAATGCTGAGAAGTTATTTAAGATCTAATTTTTAATTATTATTTTTTTATCTTTATCTCTAGTGATTGTAATTTCTTTATTTGAAAATTCTTCAATTTTTTCCAAATCAAAATGTTGATGAATTTGTGGTTCTAAATCTTTGATTTTTTGTTGGGCTTCAATATATTCTTCGATAATTTTATTAATATCATCATTTTGTTCTCTATTTTCAACTTTCCCTTCTTGCAAAGGACAAAGATGTCTAAAATCACACCAATCACAAAACTTGTTAGCTTTTGGAGCAAATTCTTTTTCGTTTTCAATTTTATCAGCGATATTGATAACTTCAGTTTTGATTTGTTCAATTTCGTAAGGTTGTCTTTTGGTGGTAATTTTTAAATTATGTTTTAAAAAATAAAGGGTTAATCGCACATCTTGGGCTTCTGGCCACAAACTTTGGACCGCTAAATTATAGATAGCCAATTGTTTGTCAGTATCTATTTCTAATTGGGTCGGAAGAGCCTTATTAGTTTTATAATCAATGATCTCAAAAGCTCCATATGGTAATTTATCGATTCGGTCAATTAAACCAGATAAAATATGTTTAGAAGATAGGGGAACTTGAAAATATTTTTCAGTCGCCACAATATTTCTAAGTCCCGGTTGCCAATCAGCGTAGAATTTTCGAATCATTTCTTTGCCGAATTCAAAATATTGTTGGGATTCATTTTTAGAAGAAAAGATTTCTGGTTGCCACTTAATTTTAAGAAAATCCATCAATTCTTGTTCTTTAGGTAAAATAGGATCTTTTTTTAAGGCAAACTGGACAGTTTTATGAATCAGACTGCCAAAAAAAAGTTCCGGTTTTTCTGGGCGTTCAATTTGTTCAATATAAGAGAACTTATATTGAAGGGGACAGCGGTTAAAAGTATCGTATGCCGAGTAAGAAATACGCATTTTATCCTTTCGGTGTTATTATCATATCAGTAAATTAAGATTTAATAAATTCTTTTTGATACAATAAAAACATAATGAAGAAGGAAAAAAAAATTCGCCAGCCGGCGAAGAAATACTTAGGCTTGATCATTACTACTATTATATTAATAGTAGTAATTAGCCTTGTAGGACTTATTTACTGGAAAGTAGAAAGGATCGTTAAAAGTTTTTCTGATTCGGCTAAAAAAGCCAGTTCTCAAAATACTCCCTTGAGTGATTGACAAGATGTTATATATGATGATATATTAGATGTGGAGCCGGGTAGTGAAAATTTGATAATGCTAAAGCATTTTCGAAGAAAATATCAAATTTCTACTACCCGGGAGAAAATATGAATCAAACTATTAACATCAATGAGCTACAATCTAATATTTCAGAAGTCGTTCAAAAAGTTCAAAATGGTGAAATTTTTGAAGTCATGCGCTATTCAAAACCGGTCGCCGTCCTTTTGTCATACGATGATTTTCTTTCTTTGCGCGGTGAATGTAAGCGTTGCGTTGAAGACTTAAGAAAAATTGCGAAGAAGGCGAAATAATGAAAGTTTATCTTGATTATTCAGCTACCAGTCCGGTGAAAAATGAGGTTAAAAAAGCACTCTTACCTTTTTTGGAAAATAATTTTGGTAATCCTTCAAGTATTCATAGTTGGGGTCAAGTTGCTAGAACAGCGGTTGAAAAAGCACGCACTCAAGTAGCAGAATTTTTAAATAGTAAGCCAGAAGAAATTATTTTTACCTCTGGTGGAACGGAAGCGGATAATCTTGCTGTGCGAGGAATTTCAAATTGGTCTGCTAAAGGCAAATTTCAAATTTCAAATTCTAAACCACATATTATCACTAGTGCAATTGAACATTATGCGATTTTAAGAACTTGCGAATATTTAGAAAAAAATAATTTGGCCGAAATAACCTATTTAAAACCCAATAAAGAAGGACTTATTACAAAAGAACAAGTTAAAAAAGCAGTCAAAAAAAATACAGTTTTAGCCTCCGTCATATATGTTAATAATGAAATTGGTGTTATCCAACCTATTCGTGAAATTGGTAAAATGATTGAGAAAGAAAACGAGAAAAGAGAAAACAAAATTTATTTCCATACCGATGCGGTTCAGGCAGCGGAATATTTGCCAATGAATGTTGATTTCTTGCATGTTGATCTTTTAACAATTTCCGGGCATAAAATTGGTGCACCTAAAGGAATTGGCGCGCTTTATTTTCGAAAGGATGTACCACTGCGAAAAATTATTTTTGGTGGTGAACAAGAGATGAATTTGCGTGCGGGGACGGAAAATGTGGCGGGGATTGTAGCTTTGGGTAAAGCCACAGAAGTTTTGAGAGATAAGAAATATGAAATAAGAGCCGAAAAAACATTAAAGTTAAGAGATTATTTTATTGATCGTGTTCTAAAAGAAATCTCCGAGGTTGAGCTTAATGGTTCAAGGCAGTCTCGTAGTCCCAACAATGCCAATTTTTATTTTAAATATGTCGAGGGTGAATCTATTCTTTTGAGTTTAGACTTAGTTGGTATCGCCGCCTCTTCGGGTTCGGCTTGCACTTCGTTGTCACTCAAGCCTTCCCATGTTTTAATGGCCACTTACAATAATGCCGAACGCTCTCATGGCTCAATTCGCTTTACTTTGGGAGAAAAAACGACCAAAGAAGAAATTGATTATACGATAACAAATTTAAAAACAATTATTAAAAGATTAAGGGAAATTAGTCCTTTAGGAGTAAAATGAGTAAAAATATATCTTCACTTTATTCAAAAAAAGTGATGGAGCATTTCTCGCATCCTCGTAATATGGGGACGATTAAAAATCCATCTGGTCGCGGTCGAGTTGGTAATCCTGTCTGCGGCGATCTAATGGAACTTCAAATCAAAGTTGAAAAAAAAGCGGGCAAAGAATATATCAAAGAAGCAAAATTTCAAACCTTTGGTTGTGGGGCTGCCATTGCGACTTCATCAATGTTAACTGATATGATTGTGGGCAAAGACTTAAAAGAGCTTAAAAAAATTAGCAATCAAACAATTGTCGAATCTTTAGATGGTTTACCGCCGGTCAAACAACATTGTTCGGTTTTGGCTGAAGAAGCACTTGTCAAAGCAATTGCCGATTACAAAAAGAAGGTTAAACAGTAGTAAAAAATTTGTTATGATGGGTCTATGATTTATATTGAAATCTTGATTATCCTAATTATTATACTCCACGGTTGGATGGGGTTTCGCCGTGGTTTTTTGTCTCAAACTCTTGATTTGATTGGTATTGTAATATCTTTTATTCTGTCATTACACTATTTTGACGCGGCAGCTGCAATTTTTACTCATTGGGGGCAAAATCCTAACTTAGCTAAACCAATTGGTTTTCTAACTCTGTGGATTTTATTTCAGCTTATTTTTTACTTAATTACTCTTTTGATTTTTCGTTTTGTGCCACTATGGGTTGGTGAAAATAAATTTAATCGTTTTTTTGGCATTATTCCCGGTCTAGTCAAAGGAATTGTTGTGGCCGCGATTATTTTAATGATTTGTTTTGTCTTACCTGTTTCACCGGCGTTTAAAGATAGTTTAGTCAAATCTCCTATTTCTGGTTTTTTCATTAAATCATCAGCTAAAGCCGAAAATCAAATGGAAAAAGTTTTTGACGGTGTTAACTCTTTAAACTTTTTTGGCACCGTCTCTCAAAGCGAAGAAACAATTAAGCTCGATTTTAAAATAGAAAAATTTACGATTGATGAAAATTCAGAAAATATCATGATTAATCAGGTTAATAATGAAAGGGTGAAAGTGGGTCTTCCGCCTTTAAAATTAGATCTGACGATTCGGACAGTTGCTCGGTTTCATTCAATTGATATGGCAAAAAATGGTTATTTTTCTCATGTTGATTTAGCCAGTAAAACACCGGCTGATAGAATGACTGAAGGTGGTGTAAATTATTGGTTGGCTGGCGAAAATATTGCGCTGGCACCAACTGAGGAATTGGCGGAAATTGGTTTTATGAATTCACCTAAACATCGTGATAATATTTTAGATCCAAAATATGGCCGAATTGGTGTTGGTATTATTGATATCGGTGTTTATGGCAAAATGGTGACGCAAAATTTTGCTGAGTAAAGAGGTTGAAATGATTCTATTTGGTAAACCGGTGGCGGAAAATATTTATCTTCAAATTAAAAAAGATCTCAAAACTGCGCCAACTCTTGGTGTCATTTTAGTGGGCGAAGATTCATCAAGTGTTAGTTATATCAAAATTAAGGAAAAAAAAGCGGCAAGTCTTGGTCTTGGTTTTCAGCTTTTTCATTTGTCAGGAATTACGCCAGAAAAAAAAGTGACCGAATTAATTCGTGAGCTAAATGTTAACAAATATATCAGTGGTATTGTCGTTCAATTGCCACTCCCTCCTGAATTTCAAACAGAGAAAATTTTAAAGCAAATTAAAGGAGAAAAAGATGTTGATGGATTTTATGGCTCTTTTATGGCACCAACGGCTCAGGCGATTTTAGAAATTTTAAAGTTTTATAAAATAAATATCAAGGGCAAAAAAATAGTTATTATTGGTCATGGTCGATTAGTGGGGCAACCTTTAGAGAAAATACTTCAAGGCCAAGGCTTAAAACCGGTAGTTTGTGATTCAAAAACAGTTGATTTAAAAGCAAAAACTTTAGAAGCAGATATTATTGTCACCGCTGCTGGTGTACCATCTTTAATTAAGCCCGAAATGGTCAAAGCCGATACTATTATTATTGATGCTGGTAACTCCGAAGCAGCGGGTAAAATAGTAGGCGACGTAGATTCCGAGGTCTACTTAAAAATCAAAGCTTACTCACCCGTGCCTGGTGGCGTTGGTCCGGTGACAGTGGCCTGTCTGATGAAAAATATTGTTGAGACAACCAAAATGTCCACCTCGTAGGTGGACAACAGGTTTAGGAATGTAAGAAATTATTTATATTATGGTAAAAAATATGAAAAATAAAGCGGTGGTTTGTGCAATGTCGGGCGGGGTGGATTCGTCAGTGGCAGCCGCCCTCCTTCAAAAACAAGGTTACGAGGTAATTGGAATTTTTATGAAACTTTGGTCGGAAGAAACTTCTCAAACTGATTTAGTGAGAGAAAATGTTTGTTGTTCATTGGAGGCGGCAACGGCGGCGCGCGCCGTAGCGGCCAAATTAAACATTCCTTTTTATGTCGTCAATTTTGAAGAAGAATTTAAAAAAAGCGTCGTTGACTACTATATTAAAGAACACGAAAATGGTCGAACGCCAAATCCGTGCGTGGTTTGCAACCGCGATATTAAAGGAGAAATACTGTTGAAAAAAACTTTGGAGATGAAAGCGGACTACCTTGCGACCGGACATTATGCCCGCATTGGAAGTGAAAATGGCAAAATCCAAATTTCAAATGACAAACAAAAATCTAAATGTCAAAATCCTAATGTTAAATATAAACTACTCACGGCTGTAGACAAAGCCAAAGATCAGACTTATTTTCTCTGGATGTTAAAGCAAGAACATTTAAAACATATTCTTTTTCCGGTAGGTGATTATTCAAAACCAGACATTAGAAAAATGGCTAAAAAATGGGGATTGCCGACAGCCGAGCGACGAGAATCTCAAGGTATTTGTTTTATCCCCAACAGAGATATTTGTACTTTTTTACGACGTCACACTAAAAAGTTGACTAAGCCAGGCGTGATTACTGATGTTGAGGGTAATATTTTAGGTCAACATAGTGGTTTAATTGATTATACTATTGGTCAACGAGAGCGTTTAGGTTTAGGTGGCCCAAAAGCTTACTTTGTGGTAAAATTGGATAGTCAGACGAACACTCTCATTGTTGGTGATGAGAAAGATTTAATGCAAAAAGAATTAATTGCTACTGATTTAAATTGGTTGAGTAAACCTTATAGCGATATTAAAGCAAAAATTCGTTACGGTCATCCGGCAGAAAATTGTAAGCTGAAAATTATAAACAATAATCAAGTTAAGGTAACATTTAAAAAGCCCCAACGAGCGGTTACACCCGGTCAATCAATTGTTTTTTACAAAGGAGAAGAAGTTTTAGGTGGGGGAATAATAAATTAAGGAGAGGAATTTGAAAAATCTCAAAAAAATTCTTATCATCGTCGGTGTTCTTTGGATCGCGATCATTTTTTATTTTACTGGTTATTTAATTGGTCATAAAAATTTAATTTTAGGGACCAATTATAAGCCGACAATTACTAATTTAGAGCTCAAAAAACCGGAAAGTGTTGATTTTGGTATTTTTTGGAAAGCTTGGAATACAATTTCGGATAAATATGTCGGGACATATTCAGCGCAAAAGTTAGTTTACGGGGCGATTAAAGGTATGACCGAAGCTTTAGGCGACCCTTACTCAAATTTTTTGGATCAAACTGAAAATACCGCGTTACAACAAGATCTTTCTGGTAAATTTGAAGGCATTGGGGCGGAATTATCCAAAAAAGATGGGAAAATTATTATAATTGCGCCACTTGGTGATTCACCGGCTGAAAAAGCTGGGCTTAAGGCTCAAGATCAAATTTTAGGGATTGATGGCAAGGATATATCTAACTTATCGCTCGATGAAGCAGTTTCGAAAATTCGTGGAGCGAAAGGTACAGAAGTAACACTACTGATCAATCGTCAGGGTTTTCAAACACCTCAGGAATTTAAAATTACTCGAGGTTTAATTACGGTTAGTTCGGTCAAGTGGGAAATGAAGGGCGAGATTGGTTATATTCAAATTACTCAGTTTGGTAGTGACACATCTGAATTAGCTAAAAAAGCAGCTTCTGAATTGGCGCAGAAAAAACCTAAAGCGATCGTGCTGGATTTGCGTAATAATCCGGGTGGTTATTTAGACTCAGCCGTTGATGTTTCCTCACTTTTTGTGCCAAAGGGTTCAGTGGTAGTTAAAGAGCAATATAAAGATGGTCATAAAGATGAGTTAAAAACAACTTTCGAGCCAATTTTGAAAGATTATAAAGTGATTGTTTTGGTCAACGAGGGTTCAGCTTCGGCCTCCGAAATTGTGGCCGGTGCCTTACAAGATCTTCGCGGTGCCACTTTAATTGGTAAAAAAACTTTTGGTAAAGGCTCTGTTCAAGAACTTCAAAATCTTGATACTTCGGCAGTTTTAAAACTAACGATTGCCAAATGGCTGACGCCTAACGACCGAACCATTGACAAAGAGGGAATTAAGCCTAATATTGAAGTTGATCGAACAGAAACTGATCAATCTCAAAACCTTGATCCACAATTGGATAAAGCGCTAGAAGAGGCAGGAAAATAAATGTTTCATACGCAAGTTATTTTACTAAAAGAAGTAGAGAATTTAGGCCAAAGAGGGGAAATTGTTCAAGTTAAATCTGGTTTTGCTCGCAATTATTTATTACCGCAAAAGTTGGCTGTTTCAATTGATTCACCAGAAGCAAAAGAGATTTTAGCTGAAATGAAAAATAAAAAACAGGAAAAAGAAGAAAAAACTAAAATTAAAGAAACTAAAAAAGCCGAACAAGCAGAAAAACAAAAAATTGCCAAAAAAAGAAAAGCAGAATTATTAGCTAAAAAGTGATACAATAATAAATGTAAAAGGCTAAGCCCGCTAAAAGCGGGCCGCCCGATCCAGTTCTGAAAGAACTGGATTTAGGGAGGGGAAAAATGGATCAGCCAACTATAAATTCTTCATCTTCAGAAGGACCAGCTCCTTTTGAGATGCCACCCAATATCACCGCGCCCGAGCCGATGGGTCAAAAACCGGGCGAACAAAAGCCAGCACCAGTATCAATGCCAGCACCGCCGGTATCGCCAAATAATGCGCCTTTGCCCGGGCCCAAAAAGCCGATTTTTTCTTATATTGTCATCATTTTTCTACTAATTCTTTTGTTTGTGGGTACCTTATTCTTTGCTCGTTGGAAAGGCTGGATTTTTAAGAGTAGCAATCCCGTACCTTCGCCCACAGTTTCGCCTAAAATATCACCGGCGATTTCTTCGGTTCTGCCCACCGCTAGTCCCACAGCCAGTTCGTCATCTGAGACAACAGTTAACATCAATGACCAAACCCGTAAAAAAGATTTAGCCAATCTTAAAGATGCTTTAAAGAAATATTATGCCGTCAAAGCCGAATATCCCGTCAGCACCGATCAAATTAAAACTTCCGATCAAACAAGTATTTTAGCCCAAGCCTTAGCGCCAACATATCTTCAAAGTTTGCCAAACGATCCTTCAGCCCCAAAATTTTATTACGGTTATAAATCAGATGGTCAGAATTTTGAACTAACTGCTGTTTTGGAAGACAAATCTGATTCCACTGGCACTTTAACTGGTTCGTATAATATATATAAAGTAACAAATTCATCATTGGAGTGATAAAGGAGCATTTATGATTATTCTATGGGTTGGTTTAGGGTTACTTGGAGTTTTGATTATTTGGTTTATTGCGGTTTTCAATGGCATTGTCACTTTAAGAAACCGGACCAAAGAAGCCTGGTCAGACATTGATGTGCAATTAAAACGTCGTCATGATTTAATTCCTAATTTAGTTGAGACAGTTAAAGGTTATGCTACTCACGAAAAAGAAGTTTTTGAAAAAGTAACTGAAGCACGTTCGCAAGCAATGCAAGCTAAAGGAGCTGAAGAAGCAGGTAAGGCGGAAAATGCTTTAACCGATACTTTGAAATCTCTTTTTGCGGTAGCAGAGAACTATCCTCAACTTCGAGCAACGGAGAATTTTCAAAAACTGCAAGACGAATTAACTGATACTGAAAACAAAATCGAAGCAGCTCGTCGTTTTTACAATGGCAATGTCCGTGACTTTAACACCAAGATTCAAGTTTTTCCCAACAGTATGGTCGCGGGGATGACTGGTTCGAAAGAGTTTGAGTTATTTGGGATGAATGAAGCCGAAAAAGAAACCCCACAGGTAAAATTCTAAATCCAAAATCCTAATAACAAATGTCTAATAAAATTTCAAATGTCAAATATTAAATGTCAAAAATTTGAAATTTAGTCATTGGGCATTTTATTAGAAATTAGGATTTAGGGCTTAGAAATTTTTAGATTATGTATAAAGAAATAGACTCGAATAAAAGGAGGACAGTTTTATTAATATTCGTCTTTCTTGTTTTTGTAATTGGTTTGGGTTACTTGCTTTCTTGGTATTTTAACAACCAATTGATTTTGGTTATCGCCGTTTTATTTGCCACCATTCAAGCCTTGGTTTCTTATTATTATTCTGATTCGATCACTTTGGCAATTTCGGGGGCAAAAGAAGTACCACGCAAGGAACCGTTTTTAGAGCTTCATCGCGTCGTTGAAAATTTAAGCATTACGGCAGGGCTCCCCAAGCCACGAATTTATTTAATCCAAGACGGTGCGCCGAACGCTTTTGCCACCGGCCGTGACCCAAAACATGCGGCATTGGCGGTGACCTCCGGGCTCCTTGAAAAACTTAATAAGACGGAATTAGAAGGAGTAATTGCCCATGAAATGTCTCACGTGGGCAATTATGATATTAGGTTAATGACGATCGTGGTGGTTTTAGTAGGAGTGGTCACTTTGCTTTCTGATTTTTTTCTTCGCTGGACATGGTTTGGCGGCGGTCGGCGCCGGTCTGATAGTGACGGTGGTGGCCAAATTCAACTGATTCTTTTTATTGTAGCCATTGTGATGGCCATTTTAGCGCCAATCGCGGCGACTCTAATTCAGTTAGCCATTTCCCGAAAGCGTGAATTTTTAGCTGACGCCACGGGAGCATTACTGACTCGTTATCCTGAAGGCCTAGCTTCGGCCTTGGAAAAAATTTCCCAAGATCCTGAACCACTAGAGGTGGCCAACAAAGCGACTGCTCATCTTTACATTGAAAGTCCTTTTAAAAAAGATGAGAAAAGGGGCTGGCTGGTCGGGCTTTTTGACACTCATCCACCGGTTGGGGAGAGAATAAAGAGATTAAGAGAGATGATCAGTAAATAACAAAATCCTAATATCTAATGACAAATAAAAATCCAAATGTCAAAATCTCAATGTCCAAAAGTTTTGATATTAGACATTGCATCATTGGACATTTTATTAGAAATTAGAAATTTGGATTTAGAAATTTGACATATAATACTATTATTTTTATACTTAAATTAAGTTATTAAAAGGAGGCTTATGAAAAAGGGTTTTACTCTAATTGAACTCTTGGTAGTGATGTTTATTATTGGTCTTTTAGCGTCGCTCGTGATTGTTAATGTTAACAATTCTCGTAAAACTGCTCGTGATGCCAAAAGAATTGCAAATTTAAGGTCACTCCAAGGAGCACTCGAGCAATATAATGATAAAAATGGTAGCTACCCAATAAGTAGCGGCAACGTTGGTGTTAAAGTTAGCGGAGTATTATTATCGCCTGGTGTTTCTTGGGGCGGACTCTGTCGAACTTATAACCAAAGTAATCCACCGGGTCTTACAAGTTCAGGAAGTACCGGTTGGATACCAAACTTGGCGCCTGATTTTATTTCAGTTTTACCTCAAGATCCAAAAGGGGTACCTGCGTCTAATAATCAACAGTATACAAATGATTTAGATTTTCATGGTTGCTATGCGTATGCGAGTGATGGTAAGGAATATAAATTAAAAGCCAATCTTCAAATGGAAACCATTTGTGGTACTGGCCCAAGTGATGCTTGTAATTCTACCTCTATTCGTGAGATATATGATCCGGCAGCACCCACTAGTAAAACAGTTTCTCTTTATACTTCCGGTGCATATCTCTGGTCAGAGTAGATTTTAGGAGAAAAATGTTCTCAAATCGTAAAGGTTTTACATTAATTGAGCTTCTGGTAGTGATAGCAATTATTGGTATTTTGGCAGCAGTGGTCACCGTGGGAGTTTCCAGTGCCCGAGTCAGAGCCCGTGACACTAAACGCAAAGCCGATATGCGGACAATGCAAACTGCTTTGGATAGTTACTATTATAAAAATAGTAGTTATCCGAAGGGATGTTTCTTTTCTCCATGGGATAAGACATATTGGGGTACTGGTACTAATCCATATCCTCCTACTGCCAATGGTGACTATAGGACTCTTTATAATGTTTTGGTGGGTAATAATTATCTGGCTTCTCTACCAGTAGATCCTACGAATAAAGAAGATACAAGTACAGGTAACCCTGCTTATTTGGGTGGTGGTCCAACATCGGATTTAGGTTATGTATATCAATCCTATGATGGTAATGGCTATATTTTAGGTACCAATCTGGAACAACCTGAAACTGGTGCAGTAAACAGTGCTTGTGGCAATTATCAATTAATGGGCGGCGACACACAGAACTGTGGTCAAATATGTAGCGTAAATTAATAGTTTAAAATCAATTTTTAAAAAAAACCTTCGTTTCTGCGGAGGTTTTTTGTTGTAACAGGAGGGAAAAAAGAGTAAAATAAGGTAAGAAAGAGAATAATTATCTAACCCTTTACCCTCATACCTGGTATGGGTGTAAACAGGTTAAGTTTAAGATCAATAATTATATTATGACCAAAGTTGAGGCAAAAAATCGAATCGAAAAATTAAAAGAGTTGATTGAGAAGTATCGCTACGCTTATCATGTTTTAGATAAATCCTTAGTTTCTGATGCAGTGAACGATTCTTTAAAGCACGAACTTCAAGATTTAGAAAATAAATTTCCTGAGTTTTTAACACTCGATTCACCCACTCAGCGAGTGGGTGGTGAGCCTTTAAAAAAATTTCAAAGAGTAACCCATTCGCAGCCAATGCTTTCTTTAACCGATGCTTTTTCGTTTGAAGAACTTGAGGATTGGGAAACGCGAAATAAAAAAATCTTAGATGAAAAGTTTGATTACTTTGCGGAACTTAAGATGGATGGTCTGGCGGTTTCATTAATTTATGAAAATGGTGTTTTAGTGCGTGGTGCTACCCGTGGTGATGGTAAAATTGGTGAAGAGGTGACTCAAAATTTAAAGACTATCGAAGCGATACCACTGCGACTGCCAGTCGCAAATCTCAAATCTCAAATCTCAAATCTCAAAATTATTGAAATTCGGGGAGAGGTTTATATGCCGATTAAAGTATTTGAAAGTTTGAATGCGCAGTATCGAAAGCAAAATTTACCGCTCTTGGCTAACCCGCGCAACGCCGCGGCTGGTTCCATTCGCCAATTAAATCCAAAGATTTCCGCATCACGAAAACTTGATTTTATCGCTTGGGACCTTTTACCCCATTTCGTAAATGGGGTGGAAATGGTTAAAACCCATCAGGAATCCCACGAAACTTTGAAAGATTTGGGTTTTAAAACTCTGCCTCAAAATCGTTATTGCAAGAATTTAAACGAAGTAGAAAAAGTAAAAATTGAAGTTGAAAAATCACGCGAAAAATTGCCTTATCAAATTGATGGTATTGTAGCGGTAATAAATGACAATTTGACAAGAGAAAAATTGGGTGTGGTGGGCAAAGCGCCTCGCGGGATGATTGCTTATAAATTTGCGCCGGAAGAAGCAACTACTACCGTTCAAGATATTATTGTTCAAGTTGGTCGCACGGGCACTTTGACGCCGGTCGCGATTTTAAAACCGGTAATAGTGGCTGGGTCTACAGTCTCGCGAGCGACTTTGCATAATGAAGATGAAATTAGAAAAAAAGATATTCGAATTGGGGATACAATCGTGGTTCACAAGGCTGGTGATGTGATCCCGGAAGTGGCCAAAGTGATTAAAGAACTGCGCACGGGTAAAGAAAAAGAATTTAAGTTTCCCAAAAAATGTCCACAGTGTGGTGGTAAAGTCGTGCGCGAAAAAGGAAAAGCGGCTTATCGTTGTCTCAATAAAAACTGTTTTACGGTAAAACTTCGGGCGCTCAGGCATTTTGTTTCACGTGGTGCTTTTGATATTACGGGTCTTGGTCCAAAAATTTTAAATAAATTTATGGAAATAGGGCTCGTCAAAGATGCGGCTGATTTGTTTGAACTGAAAAAGGGTGATATTGAACCGTTAGAACGATTTGCAGAAAAATCCGCCCAAAATATTATTGATTCAATCCAAGCGCACAAAGAAATTGAATTGCCGCGCTTTATTTATGCTTTAGGCATTCCAAATGTAGGGGAAGAAACGGCGTACGATATGGCTGACGCCATGAATTTCAAATTTCAAATTTCAAATTTCAAATCAATTTCAAATGCCTTAAAAAATAAAAAACCAGAAGACTGGCAGGAGATTCAAGATATTGGGCCGATTGTAGCTAAATCAATTTTTGATTATTTTCAAGATAAACATAATCTTGATTTTATTAATCGCCTTTTAAATTTTGGAGTAAAAATAAAATTTGTGCATATTCGTGATAAGAAATTCGTCGGATTAACTTTTGTTTTTACTGGTGGATTAAAGACGCTGTCACGAGATGAGGCCAAAAAAATAGTGCGTGATTTAGGTGGAGAGATTTCGGAATCAGTCAGTGATCAAACTTCATACGTGGTATCAGGAAATGAACCGGGTGAGAAATATGAAAAAGCCCAAAAACTTGGTGTTAAAATAATTTCCGAAGAAGAGTTTTTAAAAATAAGAAAGGACTAAATGGCTAAAATATCAAAAGAAGAAATTGAGCACACCGCCGCTTTAGCGCGACTAAAATCTGATGGTGAAAATCTGGAGGAAATTTTAGATTATGTCGCCGAGTGTGAAAAAGCGCCAACGGATGAAATTGAAGCAATCTCCCAGATTTCCAATTTGAAAAATGTTAGTCGTACTGACGAAGTGGAGAAGAGTTTGCCAGTTGAGAAAGTGCTTCAAAATGCGCCGGCAAAACAAGATAATTATATTAAAACAAAACAAATTTTTGAATAAATTCTGATATGGAAAGCCCCGGCACAAGGCCGGGGCTGTTGGGCTAGTTATTGCTGTTGGGTTCGTAATGAATATTGATGTCTTCCGGGATGTATCTATGGAAAGTCATCACCGTAAAGGCTCTCTTGACAGGTCCGTCTTGTGGTACGATGACCTTTAGCTCATTATCCCGTCTTGTCTTCTTGGCAAGCTTGATTAAGAACTTACGACCGATCGAAGGCAGGAAAAAGACGGTTTTTCTTAGATCAACGATAATATTTCTTTTGTAAGGCACATCGTTTGCCACTAAATCAAGTAACGACTCGCCTAGCAGATCAACTTCTCCTTCCAGAGTTAGATAGACGTGTTCAGGATGATTATCCACTTGGATTTTGAGCTTGGCATCCGTAGCGTCCTGAAACTTCACTTAGTTGTCCTCCTTGGATTTTGGTATTCTTACGTCTTGCCGAAGCGAGACACAAAAATATATCATAACAGAAATTTTTATCATTGTCAATAGCTTATATCTGTAGTAAGATATTATTAGATAAAAATGACTGACAAAAAAGAATTAAATATTAAAGAGACTTTTGAACTATTCAAAAATAAAAAAACAACACCAGTTGAGCTGGCAAAAGTTTGTTTTGAAAAAATTACTAATTTGAATCACGAATTAAATGCTTTTGTAAAAGTTTTAAATTCCAATGCACTTGACGCAGCCGAAGAAAGTCAAAAAAGATTTGAGGCAGGTAACCCCAAAGGTTTGTTGGATGGTGTGCCAATTGCGATTAAAGATAATATAGCGATTGAAGGTATAGAGACAGCAGCGGCTTCAAAGATACTTCAGGGGTTTGTTCCGCCCTATGAAGCAACAGTAATTACTAAATTAAAAGAAGCGGGCGCGGTCATTTTGGGAAAAACTAATTTAGATGAATTTGCGATGGGTTCATCAACGGAAACTTCTGTTTTTGGACCAACCAAAAATCCTCACGACAAAACGCGAGTGCCGGGTGGTTCCTCGGGTGGTTCGGCGGTGGCGGTGGCATCCGGTATGTCGCCTTTAGCAATAGGCTCGGACACTGGTGGTTCAATCAGACAACCAGCCAGTTTCTGTGGCATTGTTGGTTTTAAACCAACTTATGGCTTGGTTTCCCGTTATGGTCTTTTTGCGATGGCTTCGTCCTTAGATCAAATTGGGCCGATGGCGAGATCCGTTGAGGATGTAGAAATATTATTTGAGGCAATTTCAGGATATGATCCAAAGGACTCAACCAGTCTAAAAGAAGAAATAAGAAATAAGAAAATAGAAATAAGAGATTTAAAAATAGGGATACCGAATGAGTATTTTGCGGAAGGTTTGGACCCAAAAGTTAAAAAGGTCATTGAACAGGCAATTTCGAAATTTAAAGAAATGGGTGCAGAAATTAAGGAAGTCAGTTTACCGAACTCTAAATATGCTCTCTCGTGCTACTATATTATTATGCCGGTGGAAGTGGCTTCTAATTTAGCTCGTTACGATGGGATTAAATATGGATACAGTGAAATTAAGAATTCAGAATTAAGAATTAAGAATTTGTTAGATGTTTATTTAAAAAGTCGGTCAAGTGGATTTGGCAAAGAAGCCAAAAGAAGAATTATGCTTGGCACTTATACTTCATCGGCAGGCTATATTGATCAATATTACAATAAAGCGCAAAAGGTCAGAAGCTTGGTTAAAAAAGATTTTGACAAAGTTTTTCAAGAAGTTGATTTTATTTTAGGGCCAGTGGCACCAACAACCGCTTTTAAAATTGGTGAAAAAACCACCGATCCTTTGACAATGTATTTATCTGATATTTATACTATTGCGGTGAACCTAGCAGGGCTACCGGCTATTTCAGTGCCTTGTAAAAAAGTTGATGATTTGCCAGTGGGTTTGCAAATTATTGGGCCGCAATTTTCTGATTTTAAGATTTTTGATTTAGCAAAAAAATATGAGGGGGTAAAAGATGGGTTACAAGGTGCATAAATATTATAAACCTGCCTCGCGGCAAGGCGGGTCAACTGAGCAAAAAATCGTTGAAAATATATTTAAAGGTTTATGGTGGATTGTATCTTTTCCTTTCCGGTTGATATTTGGGAAAAAACATAAAGGAAGATCGCACGAAAGTTATGGTAGTGGTGGAATTGACCGAAGTTTCGTTGAAACTAAATGGCAAGAAATTGAGCAGTTAATGCGTTTGGGTCGGCCGTCTAATTTTGCTCGCGCGGTTTTAGAGGCAGATAAACTTTTAGACCATATATTAAAGGGTTTGCGTGCGCCAGGATTAACAATGGGTGATCGGCTTAAGGCTTCGAAGAATCGTTTTTCGCCCGAAGGACTTGATGCAGCTTGGCGTGGTCACAAAATTAGAAATGAATTAGTTCATAACAGTCAATATGAAATTACTGATTTTATGGCTCGCGAGGCAATTTCAAATTTCAAAAAAGCAATTGGAGAATTAGTATAAATTATGGAATATAAGACAATTATTGGTTTGGAAATTCATGTCCAATTAAAAACTCAATCAAAAATGTTTTGTGGTTGCAATAATAAAGCCGAAGAGGCAAAACCAAATACTTTGGTCTGCCCAGTTTGTTTGGGTTTGCCTGGGGTATTGCCGGTAGCCAACCGTCAAGCAATCGAGTGGACACTAAAAACCGGTCTGGCTTTAAACTCTAAAATTGCCGAAAAAAGTAAGTTTGATCGTAAGCATTATTTTTATCCTGATTTACCAAAAAATTATCAAATTTCTCAATTTGATCTGCCATTTTGTACTGGCGGGTATTTAGAAATAAGAAATAAGAAAGAAGAAATAAGAAAAATTAATTTAACCAGAATTCATCTTGAAGAAGACGCTGGTAAGTTGATCCATACTGAGAATGCCACTTTAGTTGATTTAAACCGTGCAGGCACGCCTTTGATGGAAATTGTGACGAACCCGGAAATTTCTTCGCCCCAGGAAGCAAAAATTTTTATGCAAGAACTTCGAACTATTCTCAGGTTTCTTTCAGTTTCTGACGCTAATATGGAAAGTGGACACCTACGGTGCGACGCTAATATTAGCGTCGCAGAAATAAGAAACGAGAAATGGGAAATAGGGATACCGGTTGAAATTAAAAATATGAATAGTTTCAAGATGGTGGAACGAGCTCTTGCTTACGAAGAAAAACGCCAAAGGCAATTGCTTGAAAAGGGTGAAAAAATAGTGAAAGAAACCCGGGGTTGGAATGACGGTAAAGGCGAAACATATTCTCAAAGAAGCAAAGAATACGCTCAGGACTATCGTTACTTTCCCGAGCCCGACATCCCGCCATTTGAAACAGTTGAGTTTAATTTAGCAAAAATTAAAGAGGAAATGCCGGAATTACCAGCTGAAAAAAGAAAAAGGTATATTGATGATTTAGGTCTGGCACCGCAAGATGCCGCTGTTTTAACTTTAGATAAACAAATGGCCGAATATTTTGAAGAAGTAGCAACAAAAGTTTCACCAAAACTTGCTGCTAATTGGGTTATTAATGAACTACCTAACCATAAACCCCACCTGTCAGGTGAAGGCGGTCAAATAAAATCCGGAAATTTAATTGAGTTATTGCAACTGATTGAAAAGGGTGAAATTTCAGGGAAAATTGCCAAAAATGTTTTGGCAGAGATGGTTACAAATGGCAAGAATGCTAGCGAAATTATCAAAGAAAAAGGTTTGGGTCAAGTCAGTAATGAGTCAGAAATTATTAAAATTATTGATGAAGTTTCAAAAGAAAATCAAAAATCAGTCGAAGATTTTAAAAAGGGTAAAAAAGAAGCGTTGGGTTTTTTAGTGGGGCAGGTGATGAAAAAAACCCAAGGTAAAGCTAATCCTCAAATAGTTAACAAATTATTAAATGAAAGGATAAAATGAAAAAAAATAATCTCAGGTCGGAATTTTTAAAAACCATGACGCAACTAGCGACGGCTGGTTTTGGCTTAGTCGCAGCTTTAGCGTGGAATGAGGCGATTAAAGATTTTATTGATCATTTTATTAAGGCGGGTTCTGGATTTATTTCAAAATTAATATATGCTATTATCGTGACTTTATTAGCAGTGCTAGTCACATATTTCTTGGGTAAAAGTACCCAAGAAGCGAAAGAGGAAGAGGAGAAATAAATGCCAAAGATTCATTATTTAGATGGTAATAAAAACAACAATTTAAAACGCGGGGGAACATTCGTCGTTATATTTTTGGTCTTAAGTTTTTTAATGGGTCTTTTGGGTGGAACTGGCGCAACTTTACTTTTAGTTTCCAATAGCAAATTACAGGAAGTTTTTGGAATTAAAGGTGGATCAGTTAATCTTACTACTACCAAAACCGAAAAACTAAGATTAGATGAATCATCGGCGATTATTGATGCGACTAAAAAAGTGGCACCAGCGGTAGTTTCAATTACAACTACTACTAACGCTCGAGATATTTTTGGCCAAGTAACGCAGCAACAAGGTGGTGGTACCGGTTTTATCATTACTAATGATGGTCTTATTTTGACCAATAAACATGTGGCCCAGGCCGGTGAAAGTTTAGCCGTACTTACGGCCGATGCTAAAACTTACGATGCCAAAGTTGTCGCCTTGGATCCGACCAACGATTTAGCGATTTTAAAAATTGAAGCAAGTGGCCTTCCGGTAGTTGATTTGGGTGACTCGGATGATCTTCAGGTTGGTCAATGGGTGGTAGCCATTGGTAATGCTTTAGGGCAACTTCAAAATACGGTGACAGCGGGAGTAATTTCAGCTCGTGAAAGACAGCTGACGGCTGGGAGTAGTAATGACCAAGAACAATTAAATAATTTACTGCAAACAGATGCCGCCATTAATCCTGGTAATTCTGGCGGACCACTAGTTAATTTAGCTGGTCAAGTCATTGGCATTAATACAGCGATTGCTGGTAATGCCCAAAGTATTGGTTTTGCAATTCCTATTAACCAAGCTAAAGGCGCGCTCGAGTCTTATAAAAAGACAGGTAAAATTGTTAAACCACAAATCGGAGTGAGGTATGTCACTTTAAATAAAGAAATTGCGAAAAGCAATAATTTATCCATTGACTACGGTGCTTTAATCACCGGTGGCGCTAATAGTCCAGCGGTAGTAGCGGGTAGTCCAGCGGATGTTGCTGGCTTAAAAGCCAATGATATTATTTTAGAAATTAATGGTGAGAGGATTGACGAAAGTCATCCATTGGGCGGAGTAATCCAAAAATATCAAGTTGGGGATGAAATTGAAATTAAGTTTTTACGCGATAAAAAAGAACAAACGGTAAAACTTAAATTAGGCTCAACCGAATAGTTCCAACCTAACCACCACTCCGACACCTACGAGGTGTCGGAAAAGGTTTAATTAAACACTAATTTAATAAGATGATACGCTAGACTCATGAAAAAATCTTTGGTGACTCAAACTAAATACATTAAAAAAATCAGAAACCAAAATGGATTAATGTCAAAAACAATATGCGGAATCGATTTGGCTTGTTTTCCTGGTGTATATGCAGGTGGAACTGATAGTGAATTGATGATTGATCAAATGCAGATTAATCAAGGTGACAGTGTTTTAGATTTGTGTACCGGTAATGGAATAATTGCTTTTGGAGCTATTAAAAAAGGAGCTGGTAAAGTTGTTGGAATGGACTTAAATCCAGAAGCGATAAAGAATGCAAATTTTAACAAGAAAAAACTGAGTTTTAGAAATATAAAATTTTTAATAAGTGATTTATTCTCTACTGTTCAAGATAAATTTGATGTTATAACTATTAAAGCAAAATCAGCCCAAGCAAAAGCTCTCAATTTAACCGAAATTTGTTTTTGGGATGAGAATAATAGTGTTTTAACAAGATTTTTTAAGGAGTTTAATCTTTATTTAAAAGATGGTGGTAGAGCTTATTTTGCTTGGGCTGATTTTGCTGATCAAAAGTTGCTGAAAGATTTGTCAAAGAAATACGATAGAAATATAAAATTATTAGCATCCAAAATTGGGAGAACTGGATTTAGATTTGACATCTATTCTATTAATTAGGGACTCTAACCACCACTCCGACACCTACGAGGTGTCGGAGTGGTTTCAAATCTGTTATAATTACATTAAGGAGGAGAATTGCAAAGTCGTAAAGACCCTTTAGTTAATGATCAGTATTATCATATTTTTAGCCGAAGTATTGCTCAATTTAAGATTTTTAATAATAACGAAGATTATTTGAGAATGTTAGATATTTTGGATTTATATCGCTATATTGATTTTATTTATAAATATTCAAATTTTAATGAACTCACAGATGCAAATCAACAAGCTATTATTGCTAATTTAAGAAAAGATAATGATGTTTTGGTTGAGATTATAGCGTATTGTCTGATGCCAACACATTTGCATTTATTATTGAAACAAATTACTGATAAAGGAATTGCGAAATATATGTCTAAATTACTCAATAGTTATGCCAGATATTTTAATATCAAACATAAACGAGTGGGACCTCTTTGGACAGGAAGATTTAAGAGTATAGTAGTGTCCTCCGATGAACAATTACTTCATTTAACAAGATATATCCATCTAAATCCAACTTCAGCTGGTTTGGTAGATAAATTAAATAGTTGGGAATTTTCGTCATATTATGAGTATATTGATTCAGATATTAAAAAAGAGAAAATTTGTTCATTTTCAGATATTTTGACGTTATCGCCAAAAGAATATAAAAAATTTGTCGAGAGCAGAAAATCTTATCAAAAAGAATTATCTTTGATTAAGAATGTATTGATTGACAATTATACTGGTTAATCATTACTCTGACACCTCGTAGGTGTCAGAGTTGGTTTAAGAGGTTAGTTTGAGATCCATTTCAGCTTTTTGTAAAGCTGAAATTATTGGTTCTAAATTGCCATCAAGAATTTGAGAAATTTTACTCCAAGATTTTTTAATTCGATGATCAGTGATTCGGTCTTGCGGAAAGTTATAAGTTCTAATTTTTTCACTACGGTCACCGGTGCCAATTTGCGAACGTCTAGCTGTTCCTTGTTCTTGGCGTTTTTTTTCTTCTTCAATTTCGTAAAGTCTGGAACGAAGTACACCTAAAGCCTTGGCGCGATTTTTGATTTGTGAACGTTCATCTTGGCAAGTAACCACCAGCCCGGTTGGTAGGTGAGTGATTCTAACGGCGGAATCAGTTGTATTTACACCTTGACCGCCATGGCCTTGGGCATGATAAACATCAATCCGTAAATCCTGAGGATTAATTTGAATTTCAGTTTCTTCAACTTCGGGTAGCACGGCGACGGTTGCGGCTGAAGTGTGAAGTCGGCCGCTTTTTTCGGTTTTTGGCACTCTTTGCACGCGATGAACTCCTGATTCGTATTTGAGCATTTGGTAAGAGCCTTCACCCTGAATTTCGGCTACCAATTCTTTTAGCCCGCCCGAAGAAGTTTGATTAGAACTTAAAATATTTATTCGCCAACCATGACGTTCGGCAAATCGTTGATACATTCGAAAAAGTTCATTGGCAAAAAGTCCCGCTTCATCACCACCAGTGCCGGCGCGAATTTCCAAAATAAGATTTTTGTGAGCATCTTTGGTGGTAAAAACTCTTTTTTGTAAGTCTTCAATTTCAAGTTTGGCCAGTTCACGAATACTAGAATCGTCACTGGTTTTTAAGAGTTCTTCAGCCTCTTTGAGTTGTTGTAAGAGATAATTATCGGGCATAATAGTCCATAATTAAGATAATCGGATTTTTACTTTTCTTTTTTCTTCCGCATTTCTTGAGCTTTTCGGACTTTTTCTTGGAATTTATCAACGCGGCCGGCGGTATCAATAAATTTCGCCGTGCCGGTATAAAACGGATGACAAGCAGAGCAGACCTCTACATGAATTGTTTCGACGGTGGAGCCGACTTCAAAAGTGTTACCGCAAGAACAGGTAACTTTAGTATTTTCATTGTATTGAGGATGAATATCTTTTTTCATAAATATATCTTAACATAAAGAAGGTAATTTGACAAGGATTTTAATCTTTGACTATTGCCAAGTATAAGGATATATGATAAGATTTCTATTGATAGAATAATTAATCTAATAGGAGCATTGTAATGCCAACACTAACCCAATTGTTAGAAGCGGGAGCGCATTTCGGGCACAAGAAAGAAAAATCTTTCCCTCGAGCCAAACAATTTATTTATACTATTCGTGATAGCGTTTATGTCATTAATTTAGAAAAAACACTTGAACAGCTTGAAAAAGCTATTGTTTATTTAAAAAAAGAAATCGGTGCGGGTAAAACCGTTTTATTTTTGGGAACTAAGTCACAGGCAAAAGAAATTGTTAAAAATACAGCTTTAAATTTGCATATGCCTTATATGGTTGAACGTTGGCCCGGTGGGACACTGACAAATTTTGAAACCATTCGAAAGTCTTTGAAAACTTTAGCTAGTCTTGAAGAACAAATTAAATCGCCGGAATTTACAAAGTTTACTAAGAAAGAAAGAAAGAGAATTGAGGAAAAAGCGGCTAAATTAAATTTGATTTTCGAAGGTATTAAAGATTTGAATAATTTGCCCGATGTACTTTTTGTGGTGGACACTGCCAAAGAATTGGTGGCGGTCAAAGAAGCACAAAAAGTTAATATGCCAATTGTGGGAATTTGTGATACCAACGCTAATCCGGATTTAATTGATATTCCAATTCCGGCCAACGACGATTCACAAAATACGATTAAAATTATTTTAGGAAAAATTGAAGAAGAACTTAAAGGGAAAAAAGAAGAAAAAAAAGAAGAGATTAAAGAGGAAACTAAATGATCTTGGCCTCATCTTTAATATAACTTCCCGCAAGTAGTTCTGGCAAGTCTTTTGGGTTCATTGAGGCAATTTGCATCGCCAAATTGTGGGCAAGATCCTTAAACTCAGCATTGCGGACAACGAAATCACTTTCACAAGCAATTGCTCAAAAAAAAGCCGAGCGTTCAACTAATCAAGGTTTGGTTGAAGCTTACGTTCATGCTGGTAAAATTGGTGTTTTACTCGAAATTGCTTGTGAAAGTGATTTCGTTGTCCGCAATGCTGAGTTTAAGGATCTTGCCCACAATTTGGCGATGCAAATTGCCTCAATGAACCCAAAAGACTTGCCAGAACTACTTGCGGGAAGTTATATTAAAGATGAGGCCATGACGATTAAAGATTTGATTGATCAGGCAACGGCCAAAATTGGTGAAAATATCCAAATTAAAAGATTTATAAGATACGAATTGGGCGAAGAACTTTAAGATTAAAGCGAGGGAATATGTACCAATCAATTCTAAGAAATCTCAACCCAAAAATGCAGCAAGTGGTTGATAAATTATCAGAATCTCTTAAGGGTCTTCGGACTGGCAAAGCCAGTTCCGCTTTGGTTGAAAATATTGCCGTCGTGTACTATGGATCAAAAGTGCCGCTTAAACAAATGGCCAATATCGCGACACCTGACCCAAATTTGATTACGATTCAACCATGGGATACGAACTCTCTAGGTGATATTACATTGGCAATCCAAAATTCAGAAATTGGTCTTAATCCAACTAGCGACGGGCGCACTATTAGATTGTCACTCCCACCAATGACAGCGGAGCGGCGAGAAGAATTAATTCGAATGGTTCACAAAATGGCTGAGGAGGCGAAAATCTTTTTACGAAATTTGCGTGAAGAAAGTTGGAAAGAAGTTAAAAAATTAGAAGCTCAAAAGCAAATTACTGAAGATGATCGCTACAGAGCTGAAAAAGATCTTAATAAGCAAATTGAAGATTTTAGTTTAAAAATTAATAAATTACTCGAAGATAAAGAAAAAGAAATTAGGACGATCTAAATGTTTTTAACCATAGTAATTTTTATTGCTATCTTGGCCATTCTTATTTTAA
>JAMCZU010000009.1 GCA_023485405.1 Patescibacteria group bacterium | reverse complement strand
ATAAGATCGGCCTTGCTCCTATCAGCTAGTTGGTGGGGTAATAGCCTACCAAGGCAACGACGGGTAGCTGGTCTGAGAGGATGATCAGCCACAATGGGACTGAGACACGGCCCATACACCTACGGGTGGCAGCAGTTGGGAATATTGCGCAATGGGCGACAGCCTGACGCAGCGACGCCGCGTGGTCGAAGAAGCCTTTCGGGGTGTAAAGACCTTTTTTAGGGGACGATTGTGACGGTACCCTAAGAATAAGGACCTGCTAACTACGTGCCAGCAGCAGCGGTAATACGTAGGGTCCAAGCGTTGTCCGGAATTATTGGGCGTAAAGAGCATGTAGGTGGAACTTTAAGTCAACTTTTAAAGCCTCGGGCTTAACTCGAGTTCTGGAGTTGAAACTAGGGTTCTTGGAGTTTAACAGGGGCAAGTGGAATTCCCGGTGTAGCAGTGAAATGCGTTGATATCGGGAGGAACACCAATGGCGAAGGCAGCTTGCTAGGTTAAACTGACACTGAGATGCGAAAGCGTGGGGAGCGAACGGGATTAGATACCCCGGTAGTCCACGCCGTAAACGATGCAGACTAGCTATCAGAAGTATCGACCCTTCTTGTAGCGAAGCTAACGCGTTAAGTCTGCCGCCTGGGAAGTACGGTCGCAAGACTAAAACTCAAAGGAATTGACGGGGACTCGCACAAGCGGTGGAGCATGTGGTTTAATTCGACAATAAGCGAAGAACCTTACCAGGGCTTGACATCTAGAGAAGTTTGGTGAAAGCCAGACGTGCCCGCAAGGGAGCTCTAAGACAGGTGCTGCACGGCTGTCGTCAGCTCGTGCTGTAAAGTGTGGCCTTAAGTGGTCCAACGAGCGAAACCTGTATCCTGTGTTGATTTTCACAGGAGACTGCCGCGGTTTTACGCGGAGGAAGGCGCAGATGACGTCAAGTCAGCGTGGCTCTTACGCCCTGGGCAACACACGTGCTACAATGATAGGAATAAAGGGTTGCAAAATCGCAAGATTAAGCTAATCCCTCAAAAACTATCCCAGTACGGATTGAGGTCTGCAATTCGACCTCATGAAGATGGAATCGCTAGTAATCGTGGGTCAGCATACCACGGTGAATACGTTCTCGAGTCTTGTACACAAATGTAAAGACGCATGGCAGTTTAATAGACTAAATCGTGTAAATCGATTCCTCCGTTTCGTCAACGGAGCGTAGCTTAAAGCAGGTCCAAACCCGTGAGGGTCGGACTAGAGGGCTTAATGGCAATCTGCAGCGGGCATTATAAAAACCTGTATCGACCTTTGTTTGGCGGTTGTGTCTTAGGGAAGATACCAAGAAAAGGTTGCTCGATGTAGAAAATAGTTTATTAAATGATCCATGGAGATCTTGTTCTTGTAGACGCAATTTAGAGAACAAGAAGTCAGCTTGCTCATAGTAGACGAGGTGGTATAATAGAAATATTATGACGCAGCGTCAAAGGGGCAAACCCAAGATCTTGTCACCTCATTATTTAGTTGGATTAACTGATGGCGAAGGTTGTTTTTATTTCAATATTCGTCACGGGGTAAAAAATCGAACTAAAAATATAGTGGCAGAACATCATTTCTATATAAAACTTCGAGGTGATTACCTACCTCTTCTTAAAAAAGTAAAAGCAGCATTTGGATGCGGAGGAATTTACTTTCAGAAGGAAACAAGAGAAAATCATTCAGAATGTTATCGATTTGGAATTAATTCTCGTCGAGATATGAGAAATGTATTAATACCGTTTTTTGATAAGTATCCATTACAAAGTCCAAAGCAGAAAGATTATTTAATCTTTCGTGAAGCGGTAGAGATGATTGATAGACGAGAATATTTATCTGAAAAAGGTTTAAAAAAACTTGAAAAGTTAAAAAAGTCAATGAATCTTGGGGTCCGCCGAGTGTGGAAAATCCGCTTGCTCGGTGGTAACGCGAAGGAGCGTTAACCTATCGCAATCCGCCCGTCAAGTGAGCCGAGTTGGCGGGGCCTGAAGTGCGCTTTTGCGTGCCACGGCCAAGTCAGTAAGGAGCACTAAGTCGTAACAAGGTATCCGTAGGGGAATCTGCGGATGGATCACCTCCTTTCTAGGGAGTAAAACACCTAGGTCCGACGTTACGTCGGACATAGTAGTGTCGATCGTCATGAATTATGATTGTGTAATGAAGACGTCTTCTTGCAACCGTAAATTTTCTGAAAACATTTCGAAAATTTACAGGTTAGTCCCGCATATGACGCACTGCCATAATACTATGGAATAGATTTGGCAGTAAGGAATTGTGCCGGGGCAACCGTAAAAATTCTGAAAGAAATTTAAAAAAGACCTTTAAATTGGGTCTTTTTATTGATACTGTAATAATATGGAAGAAATTCATTAGGAGGGATGAAATGCCAATCTTCGGATTAGTAGCGTGGATCATTCTGGGTTTTATCGGAGGATTAGTTTGTCTTTCGATTGAAAAATGGGAAACAGGCTGACTAAATGATTGCGCTCTTTTTTGGGGGATCATCGCCTGTATTTTTCTTGGTCCGATTTTACTTGGAGAAATGCTCTTTCTTAAATGGTGGGGAAATAAATATTCTTCATTACATGGGGGACATTGAAAGATGATAGACTGTTGCGGACGATCAATGTTTGAACGAGAAAAATCCGAAAGAAAAAGGGAAGAGCTTTTTTATGACTTAATGGCTTCTGTCTGGCATGGTAATATACAAGAAACCGTTAAGATTCTCTCTAAAGATCCAGGTCTTGTTAATTATCGGGATTTTACTTTTCATCTTCCCCAAAAGACAAATTCGATCTTAAATTATGCAAAGGCGCTCGAGCGTGAAACAATTATCCAAGTTTTACTTGGGTTTGGAGCTGTCTAACGTGCCAAGAGACTTCCGTGTGAGGTCTCTTTTTTATTAGTCAAAATTTTGCTAAACTAAAGATAAGAAAAAAAGGAGAGGAAAATGGCAACTTCAAAGCGGCCTAATAAAATTTTTTTAATTTTGATTTTTATTCTTGTCCTGGTGATTTTTGCCGTTTTAGGGTTTTTATTGGCAAAATGGTTAAAATCAAAAGACTCAACGTCAACAAAACCCACGGCGACAATATCTTCCACCAAATCGCCAGCAGTGGTAGATAAAACTTATACTAATGAAGTTTATGGTTTTTCTTTTTCGTATCCAAGTACTTGGGAAGAGAAAAAAACCGAAGCAGCATCCAATACTACGGGTGATATTATCTTTAAAGTGGAATTCACTGATCCAGATCAACTTAAAAAAGTTAAAATTGCCTCTTGTGTTCTAAATGAAAAAAATAATTGGGGCGATATCAATTATCCTCAAACTACTTGTCAGCCACTAATTCAAAATCTGACTCAAGAAGAAAAGGATAAAATTGATATTTTGACCTTTGAAAAAAATGTTTATGTTTGGGTCTATAAACCAAAAACTAAAGTAACTTCTTTGTCAGATTGGCTTAATAAAACTTATAGTACGCTTGAGGGTCAAGCAACTGGTTTTGAAATTGGTCCGGGAATCGAGATCACCGGTATTAAAGGTTATGCGGCCAATATCGCTTGTTGTGCTGATTATAATATGGGATATGTGATTCAAAATGGTGATTATATTTATCGCTTAGGCACAAATTATAAAGATGGTGATAGTAATGGTAAAAACACTTTACTTGACGAAATAAGCAAAACTTTTAAATTATTGCCTTAGTCTCTTGAAAAAAAGAAGGGGTTATTGTAAAATTATGGAGTGGGCGATTAGCTCAGTTGGTTAGAGCACTAAACTGATAATTTAGGGGTCGGTGGTTCGAGTCCACCATCGCCCACCAAGAAATTATAATTGGCTAATGCCAATTTCCGCAATTTCTAATGAAATTTATATAATATGATTATTACACCCCATCTTTTAGCAGGATCGGCAGTAGCAGCGGCTACGACGAATAGTTGGCCATTAGCATTTTTAATTGGTTTTTTCTTGCATTTTGTTTTAGATGCCGTACCTCATGTTGATCCGGGTACGTTTCAACCGAAACCGCTACCAGATGAAGAAAAAAAATGGCCGCTTTGGATTTATATTTATGCTCTGTCGGAATTTGTAGTGATTTGGGCTGTAGTGATTATTCTATTTCAGCACAAGCCTAATTTCAATGTCATTATGGCTGGTGGCATGGGCGGCATTGCAGTGGATATTTTAGAAAATAATCCCTTTCGAGTGATGCGAACTTGGCCAATTTTAAAACAAATTCAATGGGTGCATGAGAAAATCCATTATGATTTGCCCAAAGAAAAATGGTTTTGGGGCGCATTTCCTCAAATTATTGTCGTAGGAATAAGTATATGGTATTTATTAAAATATTAACTTTTCTT
>JAMCZU010000034.1 GCA_023485405.1 Patescibacteria group bacterium | reverse complement strand
GAGGGCTGGCTTGGTATTTTAATAAAACATACCTCCAGCCTTCTGCGAGCCATTCAACTGAAAAAATACCTCAATTTAAAACCTCATCAAATGATGAGAATTTTAAAGGTAAACTTATTTATGTCACAACGGGCACAGCTCGGGAAATTTGGGCAGTAGATCCGGCTAAGACGAGCAAAAAGCTTTTTACCGATGCGGATGAGGCTGAGAAAATTATTGAAATATCAAATTTAGCGTCACTTTCCGGAGAAGTTTTGACGATTACTTCAGCTGATACCTCGTCGCGTTCAGGAAAATTAGTGGCGATTAATCTTTCCAATTCAAAAGAAACTATCCTACAAAAAATTTTTACTGTACCATCTAGCTGGACTGTTTCTCTTGATGGTCAAAAGATTGCTTATACCAAATTTTCTAACATAGAAGAAAATTATGGCTATACTTTATACTCTTCGGATCGCAGTGGGACTAATTTAAGAGAATTAACCCGTAGTGACCAAGAAATAAAGACACCAATTTGGAATGAAAATTCGACCAAAATTGCCTATGTGAAAAATACGGATTCTAAATTGCAATTAAATGTGATTGATATTAACTCTTTGGAAGTAAAAGAGATTAAAAACTTTGACAGTCAAGTTATTGATTTTCTTTCTTGGTCAGGTGATAAATTGGTTTTTAGTATTCGAGATCTAGGAAATAATAAATCTGGGAAAATTGAAATTATTGACTTAAATGGCCGAAACTTAGAAAAGATGACCGATTTTGAGGGAGGCATTGCTAACTTTACTTACTTAAAAAATTCTTCGTGGTTAGGTTTTTTGATTGCTCAATACAAAGATAAAGTTAATGATTCTACTACGGGTCAAATTTATATTGAAAATCTTAAAAAAGCAGAAAAAATCCCTGTTCAAAAAGGAAGCCAAATTTTAGGCTGGCAAGATGAATAAACAAACACGAGCGGTTTTTTTCTTTTTACTTGCGCTGGTGGCGATTTTAGCCGGCAGTACTTCTTTTTTTGCGGCTAAAACTTATAAGATCAGTAATTCTAACAAATCTAAGCCATCAACCACTGCCTCTGTTTCTATAGATAGTGGTACCAGTCCAGCGACCACTTCTTCTTCGGCAGTGGTCAAAGCTGCCAGTTCGGTTGAAAAGCCCTCGAAACCGGCAGATACCTATATGGTTCAAAAAGGAGAAACTCTTTTTGTAGTGGCGCAAGCTCAAGGTTCGAGCTGGCAAGATATTGCCGAAGTTAATGGTATGTCTGATGTTGACAAGATCCAAGCTGGTCAAACCATCATTTTACCAAAAGCGGGTCAAGTAGATTTTACAGTGGATAATATTCGCTCTACCAGTCTTCAAAAAGACGCTGATTTGGGGAAATATCAATTTCGCTTGAGTCCAGAAGACACGGCTAGATCTGATGCACCTAATGTTTACGGGTTAAAAGTAACTGACACTTTTACTCTTAAAAGTCGCGATAATGGTCAAGCTCAAGTTCAGGCTACCAAAGAAGGCAAAAATTTTATTATCAAGCTAATTCAGCCAGTAACTAAGGGTGACAAAGGGATCTGGGCAATCGAATCCATCCGCCCGATTTAGTTCTAACCCCATACTGACACTTCCAAGGTGTCAGTGGTAAGATAAAAAGGATAAAACAAAGCCCCCGATTGCTCGGGGGAATTTAGAAATGAGTCCCGTTGGTAGTCCGACAGATTACCTCTTATCAAGAGTATAACCATCTTCATCGGTTCCGCCTGAACCAGGACTATGATCTACAAAGAATAATTCATAGATCAACCAGACAATAAAGCCGACTGCTATTAAAATTTCCATTACTTTCACCTCCTCCTTTTCAGAAATCCAAACTACCAATATTGTCTCGGTCGTGGCGGCTCCATTGATTTTTCGGCCCGTTTTAAGACGAAATAGCCAAATGGTCCGGCGTAGGTTGCAAGAAAAGTATAAAAGGTAATATCGAAGGCATCACCAATTCCTATGGCTCCAACAATAAGGATACTACGAACTAAATAGCAGAAAATGCCTCCAGATATTATCCATAAGATTGCGATCCAGAAAATAACAGCACTGACTTTAATTGGAAAAGTTGTATGGCCTGGGGGTGGATCAAGTATCAAGCAGACAAACATTATCGCGATTAGGTACAGTAAAAGCGTGAAAAATATAGAGTAGAGTATGGAGTCAAGAATCTTCATCTTTTTCCTCCGAAGTTAAATTGTTTAAGAACGATCCTCCTAAACTGCCTACAGTTTACCAGTAAATAAGCTAAAAATCAAGAGTTTTGCTTGAAATTAAGGCATATCTTGATATAATCAAAACATGCAGATGACAAAATATTTAATCATTCTTGGCCCACCGGGTTCGGGCAAAGGGACTCAAGCTGAAATTATCAAAGATAAATTTGATCTTTTTTTATTTGGTACTGGTGATTTAATGCGTGAAGAAGCTAAACGTGGTTCTGAAATTGGTCAAAAATTCCAAGCAGTTTGGGATCGTGGTCAAGGTGAACTTATCTCTGATGAATTGGTGGATAAATTTGTTGATCAGAAAATGCAAGAAATCGATCTTTCCAAAGGAGTTATTTTTGATGGTTACCCTAGAACAATTAAACAAGCGGAAAATTTGGTTCAAATTCTCAAAACTAAACCAGAAAATATAGTAGTAGTAAACATCGTGGTGCCAAAAGATTTGTTGATTGAGAGAATGTCAACTCGAAGAGTTTGCCCTAAATGTGACAAAATTTTCTTTAGAGCTGAGGAACAGAAGATTAAGTCGTGTGATGATTGTGGTAGTGCTTTAATTCAGCGCCAAGAAGACCAACCAGAGACAATTCGAAAACGAATTGAAGTTTATGAAGAACAAACCCGACCTTTGATTGATTATTACAAAACAAATGGTGTTTTGGTAAATATTGATGGTGCGCCACCGATTGACGAAGTGGCAAAGGAAATCGAACAAAAACTTCAAGAAATTTTAAAATGAAAATTGAACTTAAAAACCAAGCAGAAATTGCCAAAATGCGGCAGGGAGGAAAAATTGCCAGTCGTATTTTAAAGTCTTTGGAAAGCCAAGCCAAAGAGGGGGTGACGACTTTAGAATTAGATCAAATGGCGGAAAAAATGATTTTGGAAGCCGATGCCAAGCCGTCTTTTAAAGGTTTTCAAGGTTATCCTGGTTCAGTTTGTATTTCAGTCAACGAAGAGGTGGTTCATGGCATTCCGAGTACTCGTATTTTAAAAGATGGTGATGTTGTTGGTTTAGATATTGGTGTTTACTATCAAGGGTTTCATACCGATACGGCTTTAACCTGTGTGGTTGGAGACGAAGTCTCGCCCGAAATTAAAAAATTATTAGAAGTAACATTACAAGCTCTTTCTGAGGGGATAAAACTTTGTAAAGCCGGTGTTCATCTTGGTGATGTGCAAAATGTGATTCAAAAAACTGTGGAAGGAGCTGGGTTTGGTGTCATTCGTGATCTAGTGGGGCACGGTGTTGGTCGTGCCTTACAAGAGCCTCCTCAAATTCCTAATTATGGTGAACCTAGTACCGGACCAATTTTAAAAGAAGGAATAACTTTAGCGATCGAACCGATGGTTTCGATGGGTGATTGGCATATTAAAATTTTAAATGACCATTGGACAGTGGTCACAGCCGATAAATCACTGAGTGCTCACTTTGAACATACCATTGTGGTGGGTAAAAATAATGCTGAAATATTGACAAAATAAAGCAGATATGTTAAATTAATAATAGATTTACTACTAATAAGTTGTAGTACCAATTGTGTGAAAGTTGTTAATGGATAAAGAAAAAATTGTCTTAGAAGGGGAAGTGGTAGAAGCGCTGCCAAACGCTAATTTTCGTGTTAGTTTAGAAAACAATGAGACAATTCTTGCTCACGTTTCAGGTAAAATCAGGATGCATTACATCAAGATTTTACCGGGCGATAAAGTGCAAGTTGAGCTTTCTCCTTACGATTTAACCAAAGGAAGAATTACGCGAAGATTATAAGTAGATAAGCCGAGGGTCGCCACGCTCGCTTCGGGGTCCCTAACCAACCTACTCGCTGACGCTCGACCCCCACTCGCTCGGTGACTCCCCTCGACTTTTATATCTTAAAAATTATTATGAAAGTTAGACCATCAGTTAAAAAAATTTGTCAAAAATGCAAAATAATCCGTCGTCAAGGTGTGATTAGGGTTATTTGTGAAAATCCTAAACATAAACAAAGACAAGGCTAAGGAGTAGAATGGCCAGAATTGCGGGAGTAAATATCCCAGACAATAAACATATTGAATATTCGCTACCTTATATCAAAGGAGTAGGTTTGCCTTTAGCGCGAAAAATTTTAAAACAAGCTAATGTTAAGCTCGGCACTAAAGTTTCGGATTTGACTTCTGATGATTTGGAAAGAATCCGTGAAGTCATCGGCAAAAATTATAAGGTTGAAGGCGATTTAAAAATGGAAATTTCGTCAAACATCAAAAGATTACAGGAGATTGGTAGTTTTCGAGGCACAAGACATTCGCGTAATCTACCAGTTCGAGGACAAAGAACCAAGACTAATGCGCGAACCAAGCGTGGAAAACGGGTGACTGTTGGTTCAGGCCGCAAGAAATCAGCGGAGAAAACTTAAAGAAAAATTATGGCCAAACAAATTAAAAAGAAAAAAACTATTCGTCAGGTTCAAAAAGCAATCATTTTCATTCAGTCTTCTTTTAATAATTCAATTGTTACGATTACTGATGATAATGGTAATGTTTTATCTTGGGCTAGCGCTGGCTCGGCTGGTTTTAAAGGAACAAAAAAAACGACTCCTTTTGCGGCGCAAACGGCGGTTAGAAATGCACTGGAAAAAGCTAAATCTTACGAAATCACTGAAGCCCAAGTCCGAATTTCTGGGGTCGGTTCTGGCCGGGAAGCGGCGGCTCGAGCTTTAGGTGGTCAGGGAATTAAAATTACTCAAATCAAAGATATTACCCCAATCCCTCACAATGGCACACGAGCCAAGAAAGCAAGGAGAATCTAATTATGGATAATAATAATTGCCGTCAATGTCGAAAATTTGGTACAAAATTGTTTTTAAAAGGTGAGAGATGTCTCACACCAAAATGTGCGGTGACTCGTCGTAATTACGCTCCCGGTGGTCAAGGAGCTAAAACCAGACCACCTCGCAAATCGGAATACGGTATTCAGCTTTTAGAAAAACAAAAAGCCAAAACTGAATATGGACTACGTGAACGCCAATTTTCAAAGATTTTCCAGACTGCCTCTAAATCAAAAACGGCGACTGGTAGCCAATTACTCAAGCTCTTGGAAATAAGATTAGATAATGTGATTTATCGTTTGGGTTGGGCCTCATCTCGTGCTCAAGCGCGTCAAATTGTTTTACATCGAAAAATTAAATTAAATGATAAAATTGCCAATATCCCGTCAATTGTCTTAAAAGTAGGAGATATTGTTTCGCCTAAAGATAAAAAAAGTATCTCACCGGTTAAAGCGGTGTTACCTAAATGGCTGAAATTAGATGTTAAGGATCAAAAAGCGGAAATTTTAAGATTACCTGAGCGGACAGAAATCGAATCAGATATTGACGAACAATTAATCACCGAATTTTATAGTAGATAAATTTTGAAAGGAAATATTATGGATTACACATTACCAGAAACTGAACTGGTTAAAATTAAAACCATTGAACAAGTCGATAATCGTGGCATTTTTGAGATCGAACCTCTTTCGCCCGGTTACGGTGTGACTATTGGTAATTCACTTAGACGAATTTTACTTTCGTCACTTGAAGGTGCGGCCATTACTTCGGTTAAAATTGAAGGAGCAACCCACCAATTTGCGACTTTACCAAAAGTAAAGGAAGATATTGTTGAAATAATTTTAAATCTTAAAACTTTGAGATTTAAAATGACCTCTAGCGAACCAGTTGTCTTAAAATTACAAGTCAAGGGGCCAAAAGATGTAACAGCGGCCGATTTTGCCGAAAATGCTGATTGTCAAGTTGTCAACACCGATGCTTATATTGCCAGTGTTGGTAAGGGCGGAGCTCTAAAAATGGAAATTACCGTGGCTCACGGTCGTGGCTATGTCCCAATTGAACGAAGAAAAGATGAAAAATTGCCGATTGGCACTATTTCGGTTGATTCTATTTTCACACCAGTTAAAAAAGTTCATTACGAAGTTGACAATACTCGTGTTGGTGGCATGACAAACTTCGATAAATTAATGATGGAAATTACCACCGATGGTTCAATTGAGCCGTCAATTGCCTTAGGCACAGCGGCTAAAATTTTAGTCGAACATTTCTCTTTAGTCGAAAAGGCTTGTGAAGAAGAAAAAGCACCAGAAAAAGTTGAAAAAGCGGTTAAAAAGACTGAAAAAACAGAGAAAGTTAAATCTAAAAAAGTAACTAAAAAAGCTGCTAAAAAATAAGAAGTAAAAGAGACAGAAATGGTAAATTCATTATCAAGAAAAAAAGATTCGCGCCGATCACTTTTAAGAAACTTAGCCACTTCTTTAATTTTGTATGAAGAAATTACAACGACCAAGGCTAAGGCCAAAGAAGTAAAAGCCGTGGTTGAGCATTTAATTGCTAAAGCCAAGAAAAATAATTTAGCTTCTCGTCGTTTGCTTTTGGCTTATCTATTTGATAAAAATGCTACCCGGAAAGTTTTTGAAGTGATTGTCCCCAGATATAAAAAGTTAGATTCTGGGTTTATTCTATCGTATAAATTAGGACAAAGATTAGGCGACAGCGCTTCTTTAGTAATGTTGAAATTAAGAGAAGGCGAAATAGTATCAGTAGCTACCAACGAAATAATAAGTAAAAAGGATAAAAATGGCAACGAAAACAATCGAACCGACAAAAAGCCAGCTCAAACCAAAAAAACCAGTGGAGCTAAAAAAACCGGTTCAAAAGATAAAAAATAAACCTGAAATTAAAACCCATACCATTGATGCGAGTGGAAAAATTTTAGGACGTTTAGCGACTGTTATAGCGGTTATTCTTCGGGGTAAAGATAAACCCTCATTTCAACCTTATTTAGTGATGGGTGATAAAGTGTTGGTTTTAAATGCTTCAAAAATTAAAGTCACTGGTGGTAAAGAAACTAAAAAGATGTATTACAGCCACTCTGGTTATTTAGGACATTTGAAAACTTCAAGTTACAATGATATTTTCAAAAAAAATCCAGGCGAAGTTTTAAAACGTGCAGTTTGGGGAATGTTGCCAAAAAATAAATTAAGAAAAATTTGGATAAAAAATTTAGAAATTAGAAACGAGAACTAAGATGGCAGAAGATACGAAATTAACCACTAAAAAAGAAAAAGCAAAAGACATCGTTTTGGCTGTTGGTCGTAGAAAAACTGCCATTGCCCGAGTAAAAGTTGCGCCAGGCACAGGTAAATTCGTGATTAACACTCAAGAAATCGCTAATCCTAATCGTGTTTATACCGAACCCTTGAAAAAAGCCGACTTCGATCAAAAAGTTGACTGTTGGATTAAAGTTTCGGGTGGCGGTCTTTCGAGCCAGCTTGAAGCGATTCGATTGGGTATTTCCCGAGCGATTATTAAAATGGATCCAGAACTCAAAAAAACTCTTAAAGTTGAAGGTTTCTTAACCCGCGATCCACGAATGAAGGAACGAAAGAAACCAGGACTCAAAGGTGCTCGTCGCGCGCCTCAATGGGCCAAGAGGTAATCTAGTTCTCTTTTGCAATTAGGCTCTTTTTATGGTAAATTTAAGCTATGAGAAGGGTTCAACAAGTAGCGGTAGTTCTTAAAAAAGAACTCGCTCCTTTAATTAGAGAAGTTTTAGATAATAAATTTGGCATTGTCACGTTGATTGATGTTATTGTCCAACCAGATCTTAAAGAAGCTAAGGTTTATATTTCTTGTTTAGATTTAGCCAAAGAAAAAGAAGTCCTAAAAATTTTAAATTTAAAAACTAAGGAATTTCAACACACTTTGGGACGACGACTTAGAATGAAATTTACACCGAGGCTTACTTTTGTAATAGATAGTAGCTTGGAGAACGTTGTAAAAGTTGAAGAATTATTAGAAGAAATAAAAGCCAAGAAGGATAATTAATGGTTTTAAGAATTTATCTTTTTAGTTTGTATCTTGCTTTATTTTTATCTTTTGGGCTTTTAAGTTTAATTTTTTTTAATGTTAATCCTTACACCAGCCCAGTTTGGATGATTTTCTTATTTTATTTTACTTTTTTTCTATTTTGGATGTCATTTTTTGGTGTTATTGGGTTTTATTTAAAAATTTGGGCCAGCAATCGTGAAGTTATTTTTGCTCATCTTCTGCCAACTTTGCGACAATCTATTTTGATGGGCTTAGCAATTACTGGTCTTTTATTTCTTTTTCAAATTAAAGTTTTAAGTTGGTGGGTGGCAATCTTATTTATTTTAGCCGTGACAATGATCGAGCTATATTTTAGAAAGAAGTAGCTGATGAAAATTTCTTACAATTGGTTAAAAGATTATGTTGAAATAGAAAAAACACCAGAAGAACTGGCCAGTGACCTAAGTTCGTTTGGTTTTACACTTGAATCATTGAAAAAAATTGGCAATGATTTTGTTTTAGATTTAGAAATTAATCCTAATCGCGGTGATTGTCTTTCTGTTTTGGGAATTGCCCGGGAGGTGGCAGCGTTATATAAGTACAAAGTACGAAGTATGAAGTATGAAGTAAGCGAAGAAGAAATTGATAAAGATGTTAAAATAGTAATTTCGGATCCTAAAATTTGTCCACGCTTTACCGCCAGGATCATTGATAATCTGGAAATTAAACCTTCGCCGAAGTGGTTACAAGAACGTTTAATGGCTTATGGTTTTAGACCAATTAATAATTTGGTTGATATTACAAACTATGTCATGGTAGCGATGGGTCAGCCCTTGCATGCTTTTGACTTAGGAAAAATTAAAAATGGTCAAATGAATATCCGCCTGGCAAATGATGGTGAAGAACTAATGACCCTAGATGGTAAGAATCGCAAATTATTAAAAGACACGATCGTTATTAGTGACGATGAAAAAATATATGATCTCGCTGGTATTATGGGGGGATTTGCCTCCGAAGTTGACGAAAAAACTAAAACCATTGTTTTACAAGGCGCAGTTTTTGACCCCGTTCTAATCCGACGCTCGTCAAAAAAATTAGCCCATACCACCGATGCTTCTTATCGCTACGAACGCGGGGTTGATTACAATAATACAATTTTTGGTGTTAATATGGCTGCGACCTTAATCAAAGAGTCCTGCCCGGAAGCAAAAATTGGTAAGTTAGTAGATATCAAGTCAGAAATATTAGAAGAACGGAAAATTCAAATTGAGCCGGATAAAATTAATGCATTACTTGGTACTAAACTTTCAATTGCTAAAATGCAAGAGTATTTAAAAAGATTAAGTTTTGAATCATCAAATGATGGAAAATTAATCGTAACCGTTCCTTCTTTCCGATTTTTTGATGTGACTATTTGGCAAGATGTCGCTGAAGAAATTGCCCGAATTTATGGCTATGATAAAATTATTGAAAGTGAATTTTTAGAAGAAGAAAAAAAATCTCAAAACAAAGATTGGCAAAGGCGAGAGGAAGTTAAAGACACGCTAAAAAATATTGGTTTTACGGAAATTTATTCATACTCTTTGGTTGATAAAGGGGAAATTGAAATTGAAAATCCACTGTCGGTGGAAATGCGGTATTTTAGATCAACACTTATTCCATCAATGTTGGGAGCAGTTGCTCGCAATCCTTGGTCGCCAGAAATTGCAATTTTTGAAGTCGGTAAAGTTTTCTGCGATAGAAAAGAATGGTGGCAAGTTGGGATAGCTGGAAGTAGCAATGTTAGCCATTTGATTAAAAAAGCAATTGAAAAATTATCTTTAAAAGAAGAAGTTATTAATGTTGATCAAGAAACTCTAGATTTTTATAAAATTCGTCGAGGTGTAAAAGTGATTACTTTCACATTGGATGAAATTAATCTTCCGATTCGAGAAGTTTCTGATAGTATTTTGGAAAATCAATATCGGGAAGTTTCAAAATTTCCACCAACTATTAGAGACTTGGCTTTTATTATTGATGAAAATGTCCAAGCGGATCTCGTTGGAAAAACAATCGAAGAAATTTCAGAAAAAATCTTAATTATCGAACTTTTTGATGAATTTAAATCCGATAAATTTGGTGAGAATAAAAAAAATCTAGCATACCATATTTGGTTACAAGATTTGAAAGGCCCAATCTCTGATGAAGAAACAAATATTATATTTAAAAATATTATTAAAACGATTGAAGAAAAATTTCAGGCTACATTAAGGAGATAAAATGCAAAAAGAAAGAGTTTTGTCTAAAGAAATTGAAAAATTTGATGGTAAAAATGTTTTAGTTAGTGGTCGCGTTTTTAGTATTCGAAAACTTGGTGGCATTTCTTTTATTCTAGTTGAAGACAGAAGCGGAGTAATCCAAACTGTTTGGGAAAAAGAAATAAATACAAAAGTAGGGGATATTGTTGAAATTGAGGGTATAGCTAAAAAAGATGATCGTGCAACAGGTGGTTCTGAAATTCAAGGTCAAAAATTGACGATTATTTCGTCGTCAGAAATTGACTTACCATATGATCCATCGGTTAAAGAACTAAATTTACATCTTACAACGCTTTTAGATAATCGTGTTTTAACCGTTAGGCATTCGCGAGTTAAAGCAATTTTTTCTCTTTATGATATTTTACTTAAAGCTTACGAACAGGTGATGCGCGAGGAAGGTTTTACCGAAATTAAAACCCCTAAACTTTTAGGTGCTTTAACAGAAGGAGGAGCTAACTTTTTTAAAGTGAAGTATTTTGATCGAGAGGCTTTTTTGGCTCAAAGCCCCCAATTTTATAAACAAATTATGGTCGGAGCCTTTGAGCGAGTATTTGAAATTGGCCCAGTTTTTCGAGCGGAACCACATTTTACCACCCGTCATATTAATGAATATATTAGTTTAGATGCAGAAATGGGTTTCATTGAAAGTGATGAAGATATCAGAAAAGAAATTAATGTAGTGTTACAGAAAATGTTTCAAATTATTAATAGTGAGGGCAAACACTATCTTGAATTCTTAGGAACAACAATTAATGAGGTGCCATTAGAAATTCCCTCAATTAAATTAGCAGAAGCGAAAAAAATAATTAAAGAGAAATATAATCACGAAGTATCTCAAGATACCGATATAGATCCAGAGGGTGAAAAATTAATTTGTAAGTACGCCAAAGAAAAATGGAATTCTGATTTTATTTTTGTCACTCATTATCCATGGAAAGATAGACCATTTTATACTATGCCTGCCGATGACAAACAAAATGAAACTTTAGGTTTCGATCTTTTATATAAAAAAATGGAAATTATTACCGGTGGTCAACGAATCCATTCGTATACTCAACTTGTTGAAAATATGAAATTAAAAAAAATCGATTCCAAAGGCATGGAATTTTATCTCGAAACTTTTAAATCGGCAATGCCGCCTCATGGTGGTTGGGCCATTGGCTCCGAAAGACTTATACAGCTTATTTTAAATCTTTCAACAGTTAAAGAGGCAAGTCTTTTTCCTCGGGATGTAAAAAGATTAAATCCTTAATTAAAAATGAATTCTAAAACTCTTTGGACAATTTGTTTTTTACTTACTTTTATTTTGGTGATTGTAATTGGCCAGGGAATTTATACATCAGGCAAATCAACCAATCGGTCTGTTGCTGGTGCTAAATCGGAACTGCCTCAAATAGATGAAAAAAGTTTAGTTAAACCACCACAAAAAAAATCAGACATTAAAGATCCTAATATTAATAGTAAAGCGGCGATTTTAATTGACGAAGCAAGCTTTAAAATTTTATACCAAAAAGATTCTGACTTAAAAGTACCAATCGCTTCGACGACTAAAATTATGACCAGTCTGGTTGTGTTAGAGGACTATCCAGATAAAATGAAAGATGCGGTTACTTTAACAAGGGAAATGATTAATGTTGAAGGCTCCGATGCCCAACTGCGACCCGGTGAGAAAATATCAGTCGAAAATCTTTTAAAAGGTTTATTGATAGTTTCTGGTAATGACGCTGCTTATTCGTTAGCGAGTTACTTGGGGGGTAAAGATCAATTTGTCCAAAAAATGAATAGTAAAGCCCAATTCTTAGGTTTAAAAAATACTTCTTATAAAGATCCAGCTGGTCTTAATGATGAAGGTTATTCAAGCGCTCACGATTTAGCAGTCATTGGAACTTACGCTTTAAGAAATAAAACCTTTGCTGATATTGTTAAGACTCCAGAAACAACAGTGGTCTCAAATGATGGTCTAATTTTACATGAATTTAAAAGTTCTAATCGAATGCTTAGAACTGAAGAACAGTTTTACTATCCTTTTACAATCGGAATAAAAACTGGTTTTACACCCGAGGCTGGTCATTGTTTAGTCTCTGCGGCGCAAAAAGATGGCCATCGTTTGATTGCGGTAATTTTAAATACTAACGAAAACACTCTAACTGCCTCAGCTAAAGAAAGTCGTAAATTATTGGATTGGGGATTTAATAGTTGGACTTGGTAGACTTGTACTCTTGTTTTTACTTACTTGACGGCCGTCAAAAAAATATGATATGGTAGATCTCTGGAGTAAAAATGCCGTTATCACCAATGCAAGAAATTTTTATATTACTTGAGGATGAAAAACAAGTGCCTTTGTATCGCCTTAATCGTTGGGGTAGAAAAACAAGGGGAGTTTTAGCTAAACTTAAAAAATTAGGTTGGGCGGAAAAAATTGAAAAAGAAAATGAGATTTATTATCGAATTACTACTAAAGGTGAGAAAGAATTTGATAAAATTTTAAAACCTTTAAAAGCAGCTGGGACTTGGGATGGTCGTTGGCGTTTAGTTATTTTTGATATTCCTGAAAGCAAGCGTGATGTTCGTGATCGTTTAAGACGGGCTTTATATAAATTGGGTCTAGGCATTTTACAAGCCAGTGTCTGGATTTCGCCTAACGATATTAAAAGTGAAATTGAAGAAATTGGCACAAAACTTGAGATTAAAGATTCTTTAAGATTTTTTGAAGTTACAAGAAACAAAACGTTAGACAAAACAATTATTGAAAAATCCTGGAATTTACCTGAAATTACCGATTTGTATCGAAAATTTAATTTAGAAGCGGGACGGGTTTTACGGTCAATTGATAAAACTTCAAAACCAAATTTTGCCGCTAAAAAATTGATTTATGAATATGCTCTTGTTTTACAAAAAGATCCCATTTTGCCATGGGAATTTCGTGAAAAAGATGAGCTCAGGAAAATTTCACACGAGAATTACTTAAAGCTAAAAAAACAACTCTCTTAATTTAATGGTGATTTAAATTTTTCTCTTGAGATTTCACTTCTGTCCAATGCTCTAGAGCAGAGGAAGCAGCGGCGTTTTCAGCCGTTTGTTTAGAACTACCAGAACCTTCACCGATTAAGTCGGTATTTAAAAAACAGCCAACAGTAAAGCTTTTATTATGATCTGGGCCATGTTCCGATAGAACTTTATATGCCGGCGTTACACTCATTTGTTCTTGGGCCAATTCTTGCAAATGACTTTTAGGATCTAGGAAAAGCTTTTTTTCAATGATTTGAGGTAAGTGGTTGATGACATATTTATTAATAAAATCAGCGGTAACTTTGTAACCTTGGTCTAAATAAATAGCGCCAATAAGGGCTTCAAAAGCATTAGCTAAAATAAGTTGTCGTGATTTACCTTCGGACTTTGCTTCGCCACGAGAAAGGTATAAATATTTTTCAATTTCCAGTTCATTAGCAATCATTGAAAGCATCGCGCCTTTAACTAAAGCTGAGCGCAAGTTGGTGAGTTCACCCTCAGGATTTTTAAAATTTAAATAAAGATATTCGGTCACAATTAGTTCTAAAACAGCATCGCCTAAAAATTCTAGTCTTTCGTTGTGATCTAAATCAAAACCAATATTTTCATTTAAATATGAACGATGAACGAAGACTTGGCGAAGAAGGTTAATATTTTTAAACTTAATATCAATCTTTTTGGCAAATTCTTCAATATTTTTATTGGTTGTCATTAGTTTCCTCCTTTGTGTCTTCTTCTTTATTATAACGCGCACTTTGGCGATAAACAGTGCCTAAAACACCGTTAATAAATTTTGAAGAATTTTCACCGCCAAAAGTTTTACCTAATTCCACTGCTTCATTGATAGCCACCTTTGGCGGAATATCATCGCGATAAAGAATTTCACAAATAGCAATTCGAAGGATTGTTTTATCAATGCCGGCAATCTGTTCAAGGGGCCACTCGGGTGCAGCTTTGGTTATTTGTTCGTCAATTTCTTTAATCTTTCCAATGACATTTTCAATCATTTGATTGATATAGTCATTGTCAACATCTTCGTTATAATTTTCAATATTACGCTCTCTGATTTCGGCAATATCAGTTTTGGGGCGAAAATCCCATTCGTAAAGAGTCTGCATAATAATAACCCTACTTAAATGTCTGTTCACTTTGCCTCTTCTTCTGCTTCCCGTGCTTTACGACGCTCTTCTTTTTGTTTTGCTTTTTCTTCAAGCTTTAAAATATCTTTGCCGCGAAAATAACCACAATTTGTGCAAACTTGATGTGGTAAAACTGCTGCTTGACATTTAGAGCAATTTGACAGATTAAGTTTTTTTGATTTTAAATGAGAACGTCTTGCACCAGAACGAGCCGAAGTCAGTCTCTTTTTTGGTTCAGCCATTAAAACTCCAAATATTAATTAATTTACTATATTATTTTAGCACAAAATTTAGCGCCCGTCCAGCGATATAAATAATTTTTCGAGCTTTCGAAGGATCAACTAATTTAGAAAGTTTCTCGTTTTTGTTTATTTCATTTACAACTTCTTCTTGACTAGCCGTGGGGTTAACTTCAATTACTCCTTTAGTTTTGCCGTCTAGCTGGACCGCCACAACAACTTTTTGATCTTTAGCTAACGTTTCATCGTGTTTTGGCCAACTAGAGTTAAAAATAGAGCCAGCATTACCATTTTTTTGCCAAATTTCTTCAGCTAAGTGTGGAAAAAATGGTGCTAAAAGAATATTGATTTTTTCAGCGTAGTCTTTTGAAATAATGTCAGTTTTTCTAAGATAATTAAAAAGCTCCATCAAGTTACTTAAAGCTGTGTTTGGTCTAAACTCTTGAATTTCCTCTGTTACTTTTTTAATTGTTTTTTCAATCATTTGATCTTCTTGAGGTTGATCAATAATTTTATTATTAGTATAAAAATCCCAGACTTTCTCTAAAAAACGATAAATTCCAGTAATACCACTTACTTGCCATTCACTATCTTGATCAGCCGGCCCAATAAAAAGTTCGTAACCGCGCAAAGCATCGGTGCCATATTTTTCAATTAATTCATCAGGGGAAACAATGTTACCTTTAGACTTACTCATTTTAGAACCGTGGAGATAAATCATTCCAATATTAAAAAGTTTAGTGAATGGTTCACCATTTGGTGAAAAATTAACTAATTTTAATTGGTGGAGGGCTTTACTAATGAAACGGGCGTAGAGTAAATGTAAAATAGCGTGTTCAATTCCACCAACATAAAGGTCAACTGGTAGCCATTTCTTGATTTTACTTTCATCAGCCATATTATTTTTATTTTGCGAATCAGTATAACGAATGTAATACCAACTTGAATCAACAAAAGTGTCCATTGTATCAGTTTCGCGTGTCGCTTTTTCGCCACATTTTGGACAAGTAGTATTTAAAAATTTTTCAGATTGTTTCAAAGGTGATTCACCATGAGGTTTAAATTCAATATTTTCTGGTAAAAGTACAGGCAAATCTTTTTCTGGTACTGGTACTATACCACATTTTGGACAATAAATAATTGGAATTGGTGCTCCCCAATATCTTTGACGTGAAATAAGCCAATCACGTAGTTTGTAATTAGTAGTAAAATCCCCAGCACCTATTTCTTTTAATTTTTCGGTAATTTTCTGCTGAGCTTCTTTAGAATTAAGCCCGTCAAATTTATTAGAGTTTATTAAAATTCCATAGTCAGTGTAAGCATGTTTTGGATTATTTAACCAATCTAACCAAATGTCCATTTCGGCGTGAACCATAAAATCAACATTCATATCTTTGGGCTCAATCCATAAAATGTCATTGGCTTCTTTTTCTTCTACAGAAATTTCAATTTGTTCATTCCCGCCTAATTCAAAATAAACTAGACTAGTGAATGAGACTCTGTTTTGATTTTTATGTTTAGCAAAATATTCTGCTCGAACTGGACTACCTAAAAGTTTTTCATTGATTAAATTAGTATAGCCGGTTTCTTCGGTGACTTCTCGTTTTGCCGCCACAATAATATTTTCACTGTCATTTATTCCGCCCATAGGGAAAGTATTCCAATTGTGTTTTTTTGAGTGCAAGCAAAGAAACTTTCCGGTTTTAGGATCTTTTACAATTGCTTGAACATTTTTTCTTTCAATTTTTTCTTTACCGGCAACAGGTGGATTTCTTTTGTCGATTCTTTCAGGAATTATTACTTCCTTAATTGGGATATTATATTTTTTAGCAAATTCAAAATCACGCTCATCATGAGCAGGGACGGCCATTACCGCACCAGTGCCATAAGTTGCTAGAACATAGTCAGCAACATAAATATCAATTTCTTCATTATTAATTGGATTGATGGCTTTAATACCTTCTAATTTGACGCCCGTCTTTTCTTTTTGCAGTTCTGTTCTTTCTAAATCGGATTTTTTCTTGGCATTTTCAATGTAGTCTTCAACTATTTTAAGATTTAAGATTTGAGATTTGAGATTATTTAATAATGGATGCTCTGGCGATAAAACTACATAAGTACAACCAAATAGGGTATCAGCGCGAGTGGTAAAGACATTAATTTTTAATTCTGAATTCTGAATTCTGAATTCAATATTCGTTCCTTCAGATTTGCCAATCCAGTTTCGTTGCAAGGTTTTTGTTCGTTCTGGCCAATCGAGATTATTTAGATCTTTTAATAAATCTTCAGCAAAATTAGTAATTTTAAAAAACCATTGGGTCAAGTTCTTTTTAATTACTTTACTACCACAACGTTCACACTCGCCACTGACTACTTGCTCATTAGCTAAAACTGTTTGGCAATTTGGACACCAATTAACAGGAGCCTCTTTGCGATAAGCTAAATCATTTTCGTAAAGTTTTAAGAAGAGCCATTGTGTCCATTTATAATAATTAGGATCGGAAGTATTAATTTCTCGTGACCAATCAAACATTACCCCAATTTGATGAAGTTGTTTTTTAAAGGTAGCAATAGCATTGTCTGTAAAAATTTTCGGATGGGATTTTCTTTTGATAGCCGCATTTTCTGCTGGTAATCCAAAAGCATCCCAACCCATTGGGTGCAGAACATTTTTTCCTAAAAGCATATTAAAACGGGCTAGAACATCGGAAAGGACAAATCCTCGCCAATGGCCAACGTGTAAACCTTCGCCGGAAGGATAAGGAAACATATCTAAGCAATAAAACTTTGGCTGCGGATCTTCATCTTTTGCCTCGTAAAGTTTTGTTTCTTCCCAAACCTTCTGCCACTTAGGCTCTATTTCTTTTGGATCATACTTTTCCATACCTAAAATATACCATATTTAACAGAAAAACTAAATATTAAAGATTAAATGAATTATTGTATTTTTAAACCTGTAAATATTCAACTATTTCCGCTGGAGCGTGAAAAGTTGAATATTCTTATTTTAAATTATGCGAAAAAATATTGTTATCGTGTTGTGTTATTGAAGGAACGATGTTTATCTGTTAATATCAAGGTATAAGGGCCTGTAGCTTAGAGGAAAAGCGTCAGTATGGCATACTGAAGATCGCGAGTTCGAGTCTCGCCAGGTCCACCATAATGTATTTAATTAAAAATTGGTTGTAAGGAGGTTGTAATATGGAATTTGAAAAGGAAGACCAAAAAGAAGTAGTAAAAGACGCGGCCGGTGAATTGACTCGCCGACGAGAATTGGGAGAACTTGATTCAGCAGATTACGAGATAAACTATCTTTTTTATCTTCAAGAATTGGGGATGCCAATTTCCAAAGAAGATGTTAAGAATCAGGCGATTGTGATTAACCCCGATCAGTTCGAGGTACTCGGATATATTGATTTGGTAAACACTGATGGTGAATCAATAACCATTGATTTCGATGATGTAGATAGTAGTCGTCCATTTATTCTTTTTCCAGAAGATTTAGGTAATCTTCGATCTGAATCGTAATATTAACGTTCCAAATCTGGGGCGTTTTTTATTAAAACCTTCTAACCTCCACAACCTCCACCTGGCAGGTGGAGTCATGGGGCGTTAATTACTTGCTTCAATTTTTTTAAAATGTCTTGGATGTCTTGCGAAAAAACAGCCATATATCCGTCTATGGTTTCGGAGCGTTTTTTAGATGTTGTCATTTTTCTCTTTACTCCCGAGTTTTTCCATTACGTCGCGGTTTAGCGCCTCGCGCCATTTTTCCGTGTAGGTTTTTTCGCCGCGCAAAAGTTCGTCACAAAACGCTGCCACATCGCTACCAGTGATTTCCAGAACACGTTTGCCGTTTGCCGCGCCCTCTTCAAAGAGATCAAGTATACCCTTGAGGATATTAATTGCATCCAATCCAGAACTTTTCCATATATATTGCTTCATTTCGTCATATACAACCCGATAGTCATGCGGTAACGCTTTGGCGCGCGTCTCCATCGCATTCCATTCTTTTTTATCTCCTATAATTTTCTTTAAAAAGTCATTCATTTATTTCTCCTTTAATTTATTAATTTTTGACGAGACGAAGTTCCATTTTTCCCAAAATATTGCGAGTTCCTTGCGTCCAGTATTGTTAAGCGTGTAGAATTTACGCGGCGGGCCAATTTCGGACGGCTTGTTCTCGATACTAACAAGCTTGTTTTTTTCAAGCCGCACTAAAATGGTATAAACCGTGCCCTCTACGATGTCTGTAAAACCGAGTCGGCGTAGTGACGACGCGATTTTATAGCCGTAGGTTTCGCCGCGACTAATGATTTCGAGGACGCAGCCCTCAAGCGCACCTTTTAACATTTCTGTAAGATTTTCCAATAATTTCTCCTTTCTTGTTAAAACTTTGTATGTAGTATTACATACTACTGCTATATCGTATCAAAGAGTAGTGCAACTGTCAATATGTAATTAAAAAAAGCCCGCTTTAGCCAATGGTTTGCCGCCGCTTTTCCTCACCACACCCTTCCAAGCGGTCGCACGAGCGACAACATTACAAAATTGGCAAAATATTTATTCAATATTTTGTTCAAAAAAAGTTCGAGCAGAACAAAACACACCACCATAATATCTTTTAATTAAACATGCTGTGGGATAGGGGAGTTAGGAAGGTTTTTGGGCAGGCTAAAACTAAATTTACTGCCCTTACCAATTTTACTTTCCACCCAAATACGACCATTGTGAGCCTCGACAATCAGTTTAGAGATGTAAAGACCAAGTCCTCGACCTTCATAGTCATAAGTTAAAATATCGGTTGCTCGATGAAACTTTTCAAAAATTTTTGGTATTTCTTCCTCGGAAATACCAATACCAGTATCTTCAATGGTGACGATATATTCTTTTGGTGATTCTTTGAGACTAACCCAGACAGATCCTTTATCTTTAGTAAATTTAAAAGCATTATCTAAAAGATTGCCAATCACTTCTCTGACTTTTGGTGGATCACCCAAAACTTCCGCTTTTGTGTTTTTTGAAATATCTACTTTAAAGGTAATATTTTTCTTTTTCGCATTCCGACCATAAATATCGGCCGCTTCTTTGATTATAGCTGTTAAGTCAAAAGGTTGAAATTTAACTAATTTCATTTTTTCTTTCTCTAAAGTCGTGATGTTTAAAAGATCATCAATTAAGAGCGTTAAACTTTCATTACTCGAGTCAATGTCTTTAATGACATCTAATTCTTTAGCGCTAATTTTGCCGGTAAGCTTAGTTTTTAGAAAATCGAGATCGAAGCGAATGTGTGTCACAGGAGTGCGAAAATTATGAGCGGCGATATCAATAAATTCATCTTTAAGTTTATCCAGTTCCTTGAGTTCAATAATGTCTTGTTCTAGTTTTTCAGCCATTTTATTAGTTGAATTAGCCAAATTTTCAATTTCATCACCAGTTTTAAGCTGAATTCTTTCGCCATACTTTCCAGCACTAATCTTTTGCGTCAATTTATTTAGCTTGGTAATGGGGGAGAGAATTAAGCGACCAACAGAAGTAGTAATAGCCAGAACAACAAAAATAAAAAAGATAATAAAAAGTAAAATAGTTTGTTCAACGATGGTGATAATATTAGCCTTAATTTCATCATAAGAAACAAAATATCTGAGCGTATAAGGATGACTGCCCCAATCAGAGAAGTAAGGATAAAAAATTTCAACAAGTTCTGAGGAATTTTTGGGATTATAAACATATTCTGGTTCAGCGCTAATTACTTTTTCGAGCATTGCTTGATCTACAAAATTATTATCACTCCCTTGGTAACTACTCTCACCAATTTTATCTGAATCAAAAATGATTTTACCATTAACATCAATAAATTGAATTTTTTTAATACTCGGGTCTAACCTCTGAATTTCCAAAAAAACTTCTTTAAACTTAAAATATCCCGAGTCAAAATATAGTTCTTTTGTCTCAGCCAAAGGTTTTGTAGAGAGCTTGGCAAAGGCAATCGCTTGTTCAGTTAAATTTTTCCGAGTTTTACTGACATTGTCTAAAGAAACTATATATCCGCTAACACCAAAAATAATCAGCAAAATGACTGTGACTAAAACAATAAATTTTTTCCTTAGACTGTTTAGTTTAAACACGATTTTTATTACTTTGGTTGGCCAGCCATTTCGTAGACACGCATCATCCCATCAAGACGTGGCTTCCAGTATATCTTTGAAGAAATGGCATAATTCATGTAAGGATAGAAAAGAGGGATTTTCGCATAATCATCCATCGCTAGTTTCATTGCCTGTTTAACTTTTTGCTGACGT
>JAMCZU010000003.1 GCA_023485405.1 Patescibacteria group bacterium | reverse complement strand
TGGCTATCTTAACAGGAGGGCATATGGGACTTGACAAGATTTACCAGTATGGTAAAATCTATATTGTCGTGCTTTAAAGGCACTTTTTAAATTCTTTAAAGCATGATCGCAGAGTGGTAGTTGATTAGTAGTACATTAAAAAGGACGGGATTCAGTTATTACTCTCTTAACGTGGAGGTTAATTATTTGTACACCCGAAAAACCGGGACTTCTGGTCAATAACTTAAACCAGAAACGGGGGGAGAATCAGAAAAATAAAAAAAACCTTAACAAAATTACATTTAATAAAAATCAAAAAACTCATAAAATAGGGGAAAATTTCGCACCTTTAATCAAAAATATAGCGTTTAGCTTTCTTTTAGTGGCGGGCCTAAGTTCAGGTCTTGCTTTAGATATTCCAAAAGCACAAGCTGCGACCATCACGCAAGCTAATTTAGATTTGGCTCGAGATATTGTTAATAATATCTCGCCAGATATACTTCAAAATCAGACACAGAATTCGGATCCAGTTTCTTTTACACCTGATGGATATTTAACAAAACCATTGGTAACAGAAACAGTGGTAACTCCAGAAGTACCAAAACCTCGTACAGTGCAAAAAAATCCAATCTCTGTTGCTAGCAAAGTAACTAAAATAAGCGCTGCTGAGGCTGGTGCTCATTATTTTCCTTATGGCTATTGTACTTATTATGTTTCCCAGCGCCGGATGATTCCATGGTCTGGCAATGCCATTGCATGGCTTTCGGGAGCGCGTAGTTTTGGTTATGCCACGGGCAACACGCCACAAGTTGGGGCGATTGTCGTCACCAGCGAAGGTGGTAAAACCGGTCATGTGGCAATGGTTGATGGAGTCAGCGGTGATCAAATTACTTTAACTGAAATGAACTATCGTGGTTTTGGGGTAATTTCCTCAAGAACAATTTCGGCTTCTTACGGTGCCATCTTGGGCTATATCTATTGATAAAATTTCTAATTTCTAAATCCTAATTTCTAATCAATGTCCTAATGAACTAATGTTTTAATAATTCGTTATAGGATCTAAAATAAAAATATGATTATTATTTTGATCTTTGTAACAGTATTTGCTCTTTGTCTTTTTCTTTGGCAAATCTCTAATATGGTCTCAGTCTTCTTTGGTAGCCTTTATGTTAAAGCTGATAGAAAATTAATTTATAATTCTCTAAAATTAGCCCAGCTTAAAAAAGGTGAAATTTTTTATGATCTTGGCTGTGGTGATGGCAGTAGCTTAATTGAGGCGGCCAAATTTGGCGCCAGAGCGACTGGTTTTGAAATTTCACCTTATTATTATTTATGGACAAAGCTTCGAACTTTTAGAGATCGAAATATTAAGGTGGTATATAAAAACATCAAAGAGGTGGATTTGTCTAAAGCCGATGTTGTTTATTGTTATTTGCTGCCAGAATTTTTAGAAAAATTATCTTCTAAATTTCAAAAGGAACTAAAATCCGGCGCCCGCTTAATTTCAGTTGGGTTTCCGATTGAGTTTACAAAAAATTCAACTTTTTCTACTGGAGCATCAAAAGTTGATAATTATCAGATTAAGAATCATCAAGTTTATATTTATAAGCAAAGCTTGTAAAGCAAGCTTACAAATGGCGTGGCGAAGCCACGAGCTTTATAAAATTAATTAGAAGCTCTATTCTTTGAGTTCTCTCTCAGTTTGTCTTTTGATATCGCGTTTTTTTAAATCTTCACGATGATCATAAATTTTTTTACCACGAACAAGAGCAATTTCAAGTTTAGCTTTACCTTTTTTAAGATAAAGTGTTAATGGGATTAAAGTTAAACCTTTTTGCTGTGTTTTTCCAATTAAAGACTGAATTTCATTTTTGTGGAGTAATAATTTGCGACTTCGCTCAGGCTCGTCAGTATTACCAATATGCATATTTAAAACAAAAGCCTCGTTTCCTTGGATACGACAAAATGTACTGGCCAGACTAATTCGACCATTTCGGATGGACTTGATTTCTTGACCTTTAAGCACAAGGCCGGCTTCAAATTTTTCTAAAACCTCGTATTCAAGATGAGCTTTTTTGTTTCGCGCAATAATCATACCTTAATTGTACCTCATTCTTTGACTTTTTGAAATTTAATTTGTTAAGATAAGAACAAGAAAAAGGTGGTATAAAAATGGATCAAAAATTACCCAAAAAATTTAAAAAGAAAAAGCGTCTTTCATGGGATGAATTTTTTATGGAAATTACTGTTAATGCTTCTAAAAGAACGGCTTGTCTTTTTCATCAAATTGCTGCTGTTTTTGTGGATGAAAATCATCGAATTATTTCAATTGGTTATAATGGACCATCAAAAAATGATTTTCATTGTAACGAAGTTGGTTGTGCTAAAATTCATGGCGATCCGGTAACTGGCAAAATAAGACGTTGTCGGGGCGTGCATGCGGAAATTAATGCGATTATCAACGCGGGCGATACGGCGAAACTTCGTGGTGCAACTTTGTACAGTGTTACTTTTCCGTGTTACGATTGTATGAAAGCCTTGAATAATTTATCAATTAAAAAAATTGTTTATTTAAATGAATATTTGAGAATTGTTGAGGGTTCGGATGGTAAGAAAAAAGAAGCTGAGCCAGAGGCAAGAGAACTAGCGGAGAAACGTGGTATATTAATTGAAAAATTTAAGAAAGGAAATTGATGGTTTTAGGTGTTGATCAATTATTGGAGCAAGTTAAAACCAAAAAATTAGTTGAAGGGTTATGCGAGCGAGAATTAAAAAATCCGGAAGGCTCTGGCTTTGACTTGTGTTTGGGCAAAGTTCATGAAATTTCTGGCCGCGGTTTTATGGGTCTCGAAGAACGTAATTCGGCTAAATCAAAATTACTTTACGAATACAAAAAAGATAAAAAACAATCTTTAATTATTAAGCCAGGTGAATCGTATTTAGTGACCACGAAAGAAAAAGTAAATATGCCCGAAAATTTAACGGCTAATATGTGGCTTCGAAGCACCTTATATCGTTCGGGTATTATTCTTTCGGGTGGCAATGTGGCACCGGGTTATTGTGGCGAGCTTTCATTTTTATTTTATAATGCCGGGCTAGCAGAAATGGAAATTGAATTAGGTGCGCGGATTGTTCATATTTTATTTTTTGAAATTTCGGGCGAAACAAATCTTTATCGTGGTCAATGGCAAAAAGGGCGAGTGAGCTCTACAAAAAAAGAAAAACAAGTTTGAAATAAAGAAAGGTAAAAAATGAGCTTTAAAACAAAAGATTTAAAAATGACTTTTTTAGGAGTGATACCTATTTTACAAGATGAGACGGGATCGCTTAAACCCCAAGATATTGTAGCGCTGTCGGCTTTAATGACTTTTAAAGGCAAGACGGTTAAAGAATTATATCAGGACGTGGTTGATAAAGGGCAAAATATTGACGAGAGAGTTAAAAAGATTATTAAAAAGTCATCACTTCGTGGTCATGCCTCAATCGCGACAACACCAGCGATTTGTTTTACCTACGAAGCTTCGAAATTTATTGATTCAATGATGACCGGGGCAGTTTTTTCTTCGTCCTTAATGGCTTCTGGTCGTCGAACAAATACAACGATTGATGACATTGTCTATCCTGACAGTATCGATCAAAAAACGGAAGCAAAAAAGAAATACAAAGAAATATCTGAAAAAAACATTATTTTCTTAAATAAATTATTAGAAGCGGGGATTGAAAAAGACGAAGCTTCAAAAATATTACAATACGGTATTTATGGCACGGGTATTATTGCTTATCCAATAGAATCAATTGTTGCTTTTAAAAAAGAAATTGAATTAGAAAAAGATTGGATGCCAGAAGAGGGGAAAATGGTTGTTCAAAAAATTGAAAAATATCTTAAAACTATGGGTTTGGATTTAATTTATGCTTCAAGAGAATTAGCAGCGCGAAATGTCTATCCGATGCCTAATATTTTTAAAGATCCGCAAAAAAACAATATTACGCGTGATTTGGTAAAACAAAAACCATTACCAAAAGAATTAACAAAAATTTTAGATTTTTCTTTGATGAAATCGTCAGGTTTTGAAAAAGCGGCTGGTCAAGTTGTTAAATTACAAAAAGAAATAATGAAAGATCCCAAAGTTTTAAAAAAACGTTGGCGAGAACTTTTGGAAAAGCGTTATGAATTGATGCGTGATTGGCAAAATGTGGTGTCTTTGAAAATACTATCCTCAGTTTCTTGGCGAGTGTGGAGCGAGAAAAAACGTCATCGAACTGTTCCAATGGTGCCAGACTCAGTTTATTATTCACTCGAAAGAACTAAAACAATTTTTAAAAAATACAATACGAAAATTCTTCAACGAAAATTAACAAAAAATGATTTGAAGATAATTGATCGTTGTTTTACTTTACCTTATCCGATTAGAGAGAATCAGGAATTTTTGTATGAATATTTAGAAAGAGTTCGGGAATCGATCGAAGTTTATTTTGAGCTGGTAGAAAAATACAAAATCTCACCATCCGATGCTCTTTATCTAATGCCACGAGGAATAAGAATTGATCTTTTTCAAGAATATAATTTGTTTAATTTAATCTCTGGCTATTATCCGCTTAGGACTTGCCAAACTGCTGAAGCGCAACTTCGACAAATTTCGCGTTTAGAAATGATAAAGATTAAACAATTTTTAAAGAAAAAAGGATTAACGAATATTGAACAATTAATGGTGACAAAATGTCATATCCCCGGATTTTGCTTGGAAGAAAAAAACTGTCCGATTATAAATGGTTTATTTCCGAAGTATGATGAATCTTGGCATGAGGAAATGAAAAAACAACTTGACGATGATTTTGAAGAAAAATTAAAAAATTTAAAGTAAGAGGCAAAAATGAGTCTCAAATTAAAAGATCCTAAAATTGCTAAGTTAATCAAACTTCAAGAAAAGTATGAGCAAGAAACTTTGGATTTAATTCCGTCGGAAAATTATGCTAGTTCATCTGTACGCGAAGCTTTAGGATCAGTTTTAACAGATAAATACGCTGAAGGTTATCCACACAAACGTTATTATGCGGGGCAGATTAATATTGATCAAGTTGAAGACATTGCAAAAGAAAGAGCCCTCAAAATATTTGGTCTTTCGGAAGATAAACCTGCCTCGACTCGCGGAGGCTCGTCGACGCGAGGCGGGTGGCATGCCAATGTTCAGCCTTATTCAGGCTCGCCAGCTAACATGGAAATTTATTTTGCACTTTTAAAATTTGGCGATAAAGTGATGGGAATGAAGTTAGATCAAGGTGGGCATATTACTCACGGTTTGCCGATTGGATTTTCGGGCACGGCTTATAAATTTATTTCTTACGGTGTTAACCCAAAAACTGAAATGTTGGATTATGACGAAATTTTAAAAATCGCCAAAAAAGAGAAGCCAAAATTAATTGTTTGTGGAGCGACGGCTTATTCGCGAGAAATCAATTTTAAAAAGTTTAGTCAAATTGCCAAAGAGGTTGGTGCTTATCTTTTAGCTGACATTTCTCATATCGCTGGTTTAATTGTGGGTGGTGTTCATCCCTCCCCATTTCCGTACGCTGATGTGGTGATGGCAACGACGCATAAAACTTTACGCGGGCCGCGCGGCGCGATTATCATTTGTAAAAATATGACACTTTCTGATGGTGAAGAACTGCCAAAAAAAATTGATCGAGCGGTTTTTCCGGGAATGCAAGGTGGACCGCATGAAAATCAAATTGGCGCGATGGCCGTTTGTTTTGGCGAAGCCCTTCGGCCGCAATTTAAAAAATACGCGGCACAAATTATTAAAAATGCTAAAGTTTTGGCATCGGAACTTGAAAAACAAGGATTACGGATAGTTTCTGGTGGAACTGATAATCATTTGATGTTAGTGGATTTAAGACCGATAAAAATGACGGGAAAAGACGCGCAAAAAATGCTGGAAGAAATAAATATTATTTGTAATAAAAATACAATTCCATTTGACCCAGAAAAACCTTTTATTGGCTCAGGTATTCGATTAGGCACACCAGCTTTGACGACGCGAGGGATGAAAGAGAAAGAAATGAAAAAAGTGGCCGAACTAATTGTGGCTACTTTAATTGGTAAGGAAAGTAAAACAAAAATTAAAACGGAAGTTTTAAAACTCTGTCGTCGGTTTCCAATTAAGGTTTAAAACCAAAAAAACCGACACCTCGTAGGTGTCGGTGGTAAGGTTAGTGGTCAATGTTACCCGTACTTAAAAACAACGAAAGCCAAGATACTTAAGAGGGTGACGGTTTGGGCTAGTTCCCATTGCCAGGCTGAATGGCTGGTAAGATTTTTTGCCCACCAATGGACAAAGTGGTTAATCCGTTTAACCACTTTGATGCCGGCGGCAACGCCGAAATCAAATAAGCTGGCAGATAAAGTGCAGCCAAATAACCAGAAAATACTGGCTGAAGTGACATACCAAATTATGAGTGGTAGAGCGACTAGGCCGATACCTAATTCGATAATCGCGCCAAGCCAAGTTTGGCGGAATTTGGCAAAATCGTAATAATGATCGTGCGGGATAGCATCGGTGACCAAATGCGATATGGCTAAAGCAGCCAAAATACCTACTTTTTCTGGCGTGGCGGAGTTTTGTGTAAGTAGCGCGATCGACAGTGCCATTGCCGTGTGATTGTTGGTTGTCAAACATCTGTCCCCCTTAGTTTGATATAAGCATTATATTCTTTTAATTGTTTTAGGTCAATACTTTTCTTGCTCTCGACTTTAATCTGTAGTAAAATCAAAATATGAATAATGATCAAGATATTGATCCTAAGGATCACAAAGAATTAGGAAGAGAGCTAGAGCTTTTTAGTTTTAATCGCAATGTTCCGGGAACGGTTTACTGGTGGCCCAAAGGGACACTGATTTTTGATTTAATCGTTTCGGATTTAAAAAAGAGATTGACTGAAGATGGTTACCAAGATTTAAAAACCGCGCCGATTATTGACACGGAAACTCTGAAAAAAAGCGGCCATTTTGATAATTATCGCGAAAAACTCTTTTTTACTGGTAATGAAAAAGAAATGAAAGAAGAAAAAGTTTCCTGGTGTTTAAAGCCAATGAGTTGTCCTGGCTCAATTAAAATTTTTAATGAGCAAATGCATTCTTATAAAGATTTACCATTAAAATTTTCAGAATTTGGGACTGTTTACCGCTTCGAACAACCAGGTGAAGTAAATGGTTTACTTCGAACTCGTGTGATCACTCAAGACGATGCTCATATTTATTGTCATGAAGATCAAATTGAGGCAGAGTTGGTTGAGTTGATTGATTTTATCCATGTTACTTATACACGATATGGTTTTAAAGATATTAGAGTCGAACTTTCTACTCGTCCTGAAAAATCAATTGGTACAGACGAACAATGGCAAAAAGCCGAGAGTGGTCTTAAAAAAGCGCTGGATGAGAAAAAAATTGATTATACAGAAAATAAAGGTGATGGTGCTTTTTATGGACCAAAAATTGATTTTCATGTCAAAGATTCGCAAGAAAGATCTTGGCAGATGGGGACAATTCAATTAGATTTTGCGATGGCTGAAAGATTGGGTGCTAATTATATTGACGAAAAAGGTCAAAAGAAACATCCAGTAATCATTCATCGGGCTATTTTAGGCTCGGTTGAGAGATTTGTGGCGGTCTTACTTGAATCAACTGGCGGTGCTTTACCAACATGGCTCTCACCGGTGCAAGCGATAATTTTACCAGTCTCAGAAAAACATTTTGATTATGCGAAAAAAGTGACAACAATGTTGTCATCCCAGACAGGTAGGGTACCTGATCTGGGATCTATCAGAGTTGAAATTGACGAGCGCAACGAATCAGTTGGTAGAAAAATTCGCGACGCGGAAATTCAAAAAATTCCATATATTGTGGTGGTAGGGGATAAAGAAGAAAAAGATCAAAATATCACTGTTCGTACTCGTGGCTCAAAAGATCTTAAAGCTCAAAAAATAGAAGATTTCTTAAAAGAATTAAAATTAGATTAATTATTAATTAGTTGATCTAAAATCAGCCATCGTCTCTTTTTTTCCATTTTTGGTACATTGTCTTTGAGTTTAGCGGAGACTGTTCCGGCGCGAGGGGAATACTTCGAAACATAAGCTTTTTCAAATTTTATTTTTTGACATATTTTGACTGTATTTTCAAATTGTTTTTTGGTTTCACCCGGAAATCCCACGATTATATCAGTGGTAAGTTTAATATCTGGGATCTGAGATTTAAGATCTGAGACTAATTTTAAAAACTTTGCACTTGTATATTTGCGATTCATTTTTTTTAAAACTTCATCGTCGCCTGACTGCATGGCTAAATGTAACTCTCTCGGCCATTTTTTAAGCTCGGAAAAAGTTTGAATAATTTCATCTGTCATATCATGTGGGTTGGAACTCATAAAAGTAAATTGAAAATCATTTGGTAATTCATCCACTTTTTTTAATAATTTTGAAAAACCATATTTATATGAATTAACATTTTGACCCAAAAGCATAATATTTTTAAAACCTTTGTCTAAAATATCTCTAATCTCAGAAATAATATCTTCAATGGGTCTCGAGACTTCCCGGCCACGAGTGTAAGGAACAGCACAATAGGAACAAAAATTATCACAACCCGTCATAATGGGAATATAGGCAATCTGACTATCTAATTTTGGTTTAACATCAAAATAACCCAAATAAGATTTTACATCTTTAGACGATATTCTGTTATTCAATAGAATATTAGAATGTTCTTTTAGGATTTGTTGGAGTTTTGGGAGTTCTTGAATGTTGAATGTATGAATATTTTTTTTAGCAAATTTATCCCGATCAGCTTTTAGGACACAACCAGTGATAAAAACTTTTTTATTATTATTTTGCCATTTTCTAATTCGACCCCAAATTCGATCAATGGCCGTTTGTCTAACTGAGCAAGCGTTGACAATTACCAAATCGGCTTCCTTTTCAGGAGCCGATTTGTATCCTAATTCATCTAATTTTTGAGCGATTCTCTCCGAATCGCTGATATTCATCTGGCAACCCAGCGTGAAGATGTAATATTTAGCCTTCATTCTTGTTTTGTGTTGGTTGTCCTTCTGTTTGTTCTTCGGCCGCACCCTCAGCTTCTTTTTCAGCTTTTTCAATTTCAGCTTGTGCTTCCATATTTTCAATTTGTTCTTTTTCGCCGGTGGCTGCTTCGCCGGATTCAATTTTTTCTAATTCCTCTTCAGAAAGGGGAGCGGTTACTTGAGCAATAATATCTTCAGCTTCTTCTAGAACTTTGATTCCCTCAGGAATATCTAAATCTTTAACGTGGATTAAATCTTCAAAAGTCTTGAGTGACGAAATGTCAACTTTGATTTCTGAAATTAATTTGTCTGGTAAACATTTAACTTTAATCGCATCTTTATTAGTAATAAAGTTTCCTTCCAGTTCTTCGACAGCGAGGGCAACACCATCAAAAACAAGTGGAATTTCTGTTTCAATTTCTTCTGACATATCTACTTTGTATAAATCAGCGTGAATAATAGTGTCAGTGGTAGGATCTTTTTGAATTTGTCTAATTAAAGCTTTAGCTGTTTCGTGTCCTGGAATTTCAATATTAATCAGTGTTGCCTCTCCTGCTTGGTGAGATAATTTTTTAAATTCATTTTCATCAGCACTTATTGACATGGCAGCAAATTTTCGCCCATACAAAACAAGGGGAACTTGTCCTTCCCGGCGTAAATTTTTAACTTTTTTGCCTAAAAGATCGCGAGTTGTTGCTTTTAAAACTAATTTTTCCATACTTTTTGAAAGTCTCCGTTAAAATTTTCCAGCGCCTTGTGGAGATCAATGATATCATTGGTTGATATAGGAATTTTCTTTTGAACTTTAACTGTGGTCATAAAAAGAGTCAAATGCCCACTAGCACAAATTGTTTGAATGATCAATGTGCGATCAAAAAGTCCTCGCAGTCTTATTTTTCCAATTTCATAACTTTGACCGCAAATTGGACAAGATAAATCTCTTTGAATTTGTCGAATTATTTCCATCAAATTAGGCATTGCCTCTCTCCTTGTAATAATAGTATAGGATATTAAGGAGTATTTGTCAAATAAAGGAGGAACGATTTTAGGCTAGATCTGGTCGGCGTTTAAGGGTTTTACTTTGTGCTTCGTTTTGACGCCACTTGGCAATTTCTTCGTGATTACCAGAAAGTAAAATTTTAGGGACACTTTTTTCTTTGTAGATTTCTGGTCTAGTAAATTGAGGGTATTCTAAAAGATTATTTTCGAAAGACTCAATTTGAGTGGATTGAGATTTTTCAATGAATTTTGGTAGTTGTCTAGAAGTTGCATCTATTAAAATCATTGTTGGTAAATCGCCAGAAGTAAGTACAAAATCGCCAACAGAAATTTCCTCATCAACTAAATCTCTAATACGTTCATCGTATCCTTCAAAACGGCCAGCAATTAAAATTAGTTCTTTTTCTTTTGCTAATCTTTTTGCCATTTTTTGATCAAACTTTTTTCCTTGAGGGGTCAAAAGGATCACTTTTTTCTTTTTTCTTTTTTCTTTTAACTTAGTGATTGCTTTATCCATCACATCAACACGCAAAATCATACCTGGTCCGCCGCCATACGGGGTATCATCAACGGATTTGTGGCGATCAAAGGCGAATTCGTGGAGATCAAAAATATTAATCTTGATAATTTTTTTATCAATGCCACGAGCAATTAGACCCGTTTTTAAAAATGAGCCATAAATGCCAGTTTGAGTTGTTAAAATGTTGTAAATCATAGATTCCTTTTTACAAAAAATCGCCAAACAGCAAAAGAGTTGTGGCGATCTTTTGTTTCACATACTTATGTGGTCTATTTTTTAGACTACTTCGGTGACTTGACCTTCTTCGAGTTTAGATGTTTTCTCATCTTTCTCTTCAGTTTCAGGAACTTTTACTTCACGACCACCTTCTGGTTCGATAATCTTAAGGTTGACGCGAGCATTATTTTTGGCTCCTAAAACACGAAGAAGCGTTCGAATCGATTTAGCTGTTCGGCCTTCCTTACCGATGATTTTACCCATATCTTCAGGATGAACGGAAAGTTCGATTAAAACTCCCATTTCATCAACTGATCTTTTGGTTTTAACATCGTCAGGATGGTCAACAATTGCTTTTACGACATTTTCGACAAATTCTTTATCTGCTTCTGCCATATTGTCTCCAAATCTTTCTTTCATTTTCTTGAGCAGATTCGACCGTTTATCTCTGCCTTCATTTTTATCTTACTAAAGTATCGTAACCTTTGCAATATTATTCTTCTGTTTTTTTCTCAACCTTTGCTTCTTCTTTAGTTTCTTCCTTAGCTTGTTCTTCAGCTTTTTCTTCTTGAATTACAACATCTGCAGCTTGTTGTAATTTTTCTTCAGATGAAGGTTGAGCGGCTTTCTCGGCTTCGACTTGTTGTTCAAAAGCAACTTTGGCTGCTTCTTTCTCGGCTTGAACTTTCGCTTTTTCAGCTTCTTCTTGGGCTTTTTGAGCTTCTAATTCTTTTTTAGAAACAGCTCTAAATTTCTTAATAACGATACTTTTATGTTTTAATCCTTGATTTTGAAAAATTTTAGAAACGGTATTAGTTGGTTTGGCTCCTTGATCCATAAAACTTAAAGCTTTCTTTTGGTCTAAAATAATTGCTTTAGTGAAAGGATCATAAGTTCCAATCATTTCAATATAATTACCATAAATAGGAGCTCGATTATCAGCCACTACAATTCGATACGACGGTTTCTTTTTTTTGCCTGTTCGGCGAAGACGAATGGTTAACATAGATAAATATTTCCTCTAGATTTTTATTTTATCAATTTATTCATAAGATGTCAATTAGTTGTAAAAATATTGTTACGAAATAAATTTTCAATTTAACAATTATCAATTTTCAATAAATATTTTAATGTCTAAATGTTTGAAAATTAAATCATTGTGATTTGATTGAAAATTAGAAATTGAAAATTGGTCATTTTTTGCTATACTTAACCACAGGAGGGTTATGTATCAACCCAAGGTTGTTTTAGTAGTAATGGATGGTTGGGGTTATAACGAGGTTAAAGAAGGAAACGCTATTGCTTTAGCTAATACCCCCAATTTTAATTATCTTTGGCAAAATTATCCCCATGCTTTAATTGAAGCGGCAGGTGAACCAGTGGGCTTACCTTGGGGTAATATTGGTAGCTCGGAAGTGGGGCATACTTGTTTAGGCTCTGGCAGAATTATTAATCAAGATTTGCCTCGTGTCACAAAAGCTATTACATCAGGTCAATTTTTTCAAAACCCAGTTTTACTTGAAGCCTTAAATTTTGCCAAAAAAAACAATTCCAGTCTTCACTTTGTCGGACTTGCTAGTGCCGGTGGTGTTCATAGTCATATTAATCATCTTTTCGCCTTATTGGAACTATTAAAGCTTAATCATTTTCGACAACCATCATTTATTCATATGTTTACTGATGGTCGAGATACACCGATTAAAACGGCTCTTTTGTACGTTAATAAACTAAACGAAAAAATAAAAATTTTAGGTTTAAATACACAAATTGCATCAGTGATTGGTCGTTTCTATGCAATGGATCGCGATAGCCACTGGGAAAGAACATTTGCTGCCTACAACTGTATGATTTTGGGCAAAGGTGAAATAGCCGATTCTCCTGGAGAAGCAGTGCTACGGGCATATGTACGAGGCGAGACCGATGAATTTATTAAGCCAACAATCATCAAAAGTTCGTCTAAAGATCAGGGTGTGCTTGACCGATTTTTTCCGAAAAGTACAGTTTCCTCTCCGAAATTAGAAGGTCTTATTAAAGACAAAGATGCGATTATATTTTTCAATTTTCGACCAGAACGAATTAGACAGTTAGTGGAAACTTTTATGTTACCTCAACAAAATTATCCAGATAAAAAATTACTTAAAAATCTTTATGTGGCTAGTGTTACTGAGTATGAAAAAAGTTTGCCTATCAGTGTTGCTTTGCCGCCAGAAAAAATTGAAAATCCTTTAGCGAAAGTAATTAGCGCTCAAAATTTAAAACAATTACATATCACCGAAACGGAAAAATATGCCCATGTCACTTATTTTTTTGATGGTGGTAATCCCGTGCCTTTTAAGAACGAAGAATGGAAAGTTATTCCGTCACCGAAAGTAAAAACCTATGATCTAAAACCAGAAATGTCAGCGACTAAAGTTACAGATGAGATTTTCAAAAGGTGCCAAGAAAAACAATATGATTTTATTTTGATCAATTATGCCAATGCAGATATGGTTGGGCATACTGGTAATTTAAAAGCAGCAATTAAAGCGGTTGAGACAATTGATCAAGAATTAGGCAGATTGACGAAACAATTTCCAGAAACTATTTTTCTCCTTACCGCCGATCATGGCAATGTTGAGAAAATGATTAATGTTGAAAATGATCAAATTGATACGGAACACTCGGTCTTACCAGTACCTTTTATTTTGGTTGGTCCTCAATATAAAAAAAGCGTTTCTGAAGATGACGGCACAAAACCAATTGGTATCCTAGCTGATATTGCTCCAACTATTTTAGATATTTTAAGAATTGAAGCACCAATCGAAATGACGGGCTATAGTCTTCTTGATGCCCTCCTTTAGTCTTTGTCTAGAGGTATACTCACATTTACAAAGTCAGCCTTCTTGTTGTTGATCGTCTGACCGAGGTAAATGGTTCCCAGCTTCTTATCACTCTTTTGGAACTTAAACTCTTTCGAAGGAAACTTGTAACCTTGAGCATGAACCGTCAGGTAGTACTGGCCTTTCTGGGCGAGAATAGCAAAGTGACCGTGCTGATCAGTGGTTTTAATTTCCCGAATAGCGTTATATTCCTTGTCAAAGATTAGAACGGTGGCCCCGATAATCGGTCGGCGAGACTTAGCGTTAAAGACCAGGCCTACCCGGGTCGCTTTAATCCGGCTGCTGATGAGATAACCAACCAAGAGTAAGGCATATGCCCCGGACATGTACAAATTAAACTTGGAAGGAATAATGAAGGTGGCCAGACTGGCAAAGACGGCGCCAATGAGCATCAGCGGGATGGCAAAATAAGAAAGGGCAATTAAGAACCAATCCAACCCATTCTTAGCCCCTATCATTAATCTGGTACCCAAAGAAAGAGTCGAAAGCTTGGGATCAAGGGCAATATTTAAGTTTAAGTTAGTATCGTCCTCGCCAATGATAAAGGATTGGCCAAAGTAGATGTCACTTTGCGGTCCAAAGCGGGTCGAAAGCTGGGAGGCTTTAAATTTAGAAATCTTGGGCGGGAACAAGTAATCGGTTTTAACCACCTTAACGTAATATTTACCTTTGGAAAGGAGGAAGTTAAAGCGACCGTTCTCATCGGTTACTTTGGTGGCCACTAATCTATCGTTAGAGGCATTAAAGACCCGAACAATGGCTAAGTCCACCGGTTTACCCGTTAAAGAGTCGTAAACATTACCCCAAGGTTTTCTTCTCCGACGAATGGCTGCCGCCGTAAAGATGGTCGGAAAGAGTGAAGCCAAAACATGAAAGCCTTGGGGAAAAGCTTGAACTAAAAGAGGAAAGATCCCTAAGGTAGCTACTGTGGCGGTAATGGGCGTTAAAGCTTTGGAGATGGCTTGGGCCACCGGTGATTCTTGGAAGGTTTCCACCAGAGATTTAGGTGACTCTGTTGGGACGGCACTCGGACTCGTAGTGATTGAACTAGTCGGCGAAGTGGTGGTACTAGGTGTTGTTGCCACTGCCACTGTCACCGTGACAAAAGTGGTACCCGTCACTCCACCAGCGGAAGCTGAAATACTTTGTTCTCCTTCTTTTTCTAAAGTGACGGTTTGAGTGTATTTACCACCATCACTACTCGAAAAATGATGATTGGCCTCTTGAAACTTGGCCTTATTATCGGAGGAAGTAAATTTGACTTCACCTACATAATCCGTAATGAGACCATCACAGGCATTGTATAAATTCGTGGCCAGATTAAAAGACGAACCAGCTGTTATCGTACTAGCACTACTGGCAAGACTGATTTTCGCCAGACCTGAGCTGGCCGTATGAACATCTTGGCTTTGTGATAAGTATGAATTATCCGTTTGATCGTAAGCAGTCAAAGTAAAATCACCGGAACTTCCCGAGCTAACGGTGAAAGTGGCTACCCCAGAAGCATTAGTCACCACGGAGGTGGGTGAAATAGTATCAGAGATGGTATCAGCTGTATTACGTGATGATTGGAGTTGCACCGTCCGATCAGTTAAAGCTAACCCTTCAGCATTCTTTAAATTAACGGTGGCGGTGATGGAACCACTACAACTAGACAGCGAGTTACTCGATAAACCTAAGGTTGATCCAGTAAGAGTACCAGTGCCAATAGTAATATTACCACTCGTATCTGTCCAGCCAGCATCTGGGGTCTCCGCCGCCGTCACTGTGGAAGAACCAGTTCGAAGATCAAGGTAGTAAAAAGTGGTGCTGCCTGAACCAGAAGCAATGGTCACATCTAATTGACTCTTTTTCCAAGGACCATTGGGACTAGTCGAGAAACGACCATCACCCGAATTAGTCGAAAGTCGGATTGTCTTACTTCCCGAAACAGTAGTGGCATTACCGTAGGCATCTTTGACCCCTAAAGTGACCGCGCTGGAAGCGGAGCCCAAACTCAAAGATGAAGGCAGACTAGAAAAGTAAAGCTTGGAAGCATTGCCTGGATTGACAGTAATGGAAGAGGAGGTGCCAGCAGAGAGCACGCCATAAGTATCAGCTGCCGTGATTGTCCAGGTACCGGCGGTTTTAAAAGCAAAAGTGGCGGTGCCGATACCACAATTAGATTGAGTTGGATCAGTTCTGTTTTGCACACACGTACCCCCTTGAGTTAATTGCACTGGGGCAGGGTTAGAGTCATTGGGATCAGTGGTGGTAAAACCCGCAATCGAAGCATTGCCCTTGTCCAAGACATTACTGCCATCCACCGCGTAAATGGTGGCCACCACATCTTCACCAGCTTTGACCGCATTAGCTGTGCCTGAAACACCCACCCCGTCGGCAAAAGACTGGCCTGGTAACTTAGCCAAAAGTTTAGTTGCCGTGGCATTAGGGGGGGAGTGATAATTGAGGATGGTGCCACCGTTACCAACCAAGATCATATCCGTGCTATTGATAGATTTTATCGCGGATAATCCTTGAGATGTGGGAATATATTGAATCACGATCGAAGGGTCAACAAACCTACTAAGACCTCCATCCAAGCTAGTGATCCAAATGTTACTATTTGAAACTATGACAGAATTATAAGTGTTAAAATAATTGGCACCTCCATATTTAACGGTCCAATTGGCACCATCGTAATGTAATATAGTATTATGCTCACCGACCGCCCAAACATCGTTGATACTGGAGGCAAAGACAGCATGCAAATTGTACCCTGTATTACTATTCTGTGACGACCAGTGTGAGCCACTGTCGGAAGTATAGTAAATTTTACCGTTTTGACCGACCGCCCAGACATTATTGGCATCCAAAGCATAAACAGCCGAAAAATTAACCGTAGTTGAACCTGTTGTTTGATTAGACCAACTATTGCCATTGTATTTAAAAATACTATTATCTAGTCCCATGCTGTTACCGACCGCCCAGACATTATTGGCGTTAAAAGCATAAACATGCAAGGCGGAGCTCAAAACAGTGTTTATGTTCCAACTTGTGCCGTCATATTTTAAAGCTTCACTTGTTGCTGATATTGCCCAAATATTGGTTGTACTACTTCCAGAGACAGAAACCAAATTTTGACTAGTGGGATTTGTTTGAGCGACCCATTGGGATCCATTGTAATGTAAAATCGTTTTGACATCACCAACCGCCCAAATATTATTTTGGTCAATGACGGTAACATCTGCTAAATTTTTATTACTACCTGAATTTTTACTACTCCAACTCGAACCATTGTAATTGGCAATAGTACCGTTATCACCAGCGGCCCAAATATTGCTAGCACTTAAGGCCAAAATAACATTTTGTGGATTACCGGATGAGATAATCGTGCCAGCTGACCAAGTCGAACCATTATACAAAAATTCCTGTCCGGTATTTGTGGAAACCCAAATTTGAGTTGGGGACAAACCGGTAATTGATAAAAAATTAGGAAAACCACGGATGGAAACAGCTTGAAAAGTCCAATTAGCGCCGTCATATTGATAGAAACCACTACTATCACTAACAGCAAACACATGGGTTAAATCATAAATGTAAATTGAGTGTATGGTAGAAGTGTTGTTTTCTTGAATTGACCAACTTGATCCGTTGTACTTTAATATTTTACCCCCGCCAGCGGCCCAAATATTTGAGCTATTATAAGCAGCGATACTATAGAGAAAAATTGTGGTTCCGGTAGATTGTTGTGTCCAGCTACTGCCATTATAGTAGAATATTTTACCTCCGGCTCCAGCGGCCCAAATGTTATTTTCGTCTAACGAAGTAATGGTATACAGATCAGTGTTGGTAATTGCTGCTTGAACTGTCCAACTGATACCGTTATATCTAATTACTGTTCCTGTTGCCCCTACAACCCAAATATTACTCTGATTAATAATTGTTAATGAGTATAAATTTTTAGAAAGTCCCGTGTATTGAGCTGTCCATGTGGTGCCGTTATCAACCGATTTCATAATTGTTCCACTATCGCCAACCGCCCACAAGCTATTATCTTGAGAACATTTTTTAATATCACGAAAATTATTACCGGTCGGTAAAGGATTCGTCCACTCCCACCTTGGAAAATCATAAGTGGTGGCTTTAGCCTTATGAATATTAGTCGAAATAAGAGAATAAATAAAAGGTAAGGAAATAAGATAGAGCAATAAAACTAACCAGTGAACACTTTTGGCGTAAGGTTTAGTGTGCCAGTTGTAATACCAGCGATATTTTTGGCGTAAATTATTGTGAAGACGAACAAAACGAGGGATTAATGTGCCGGTAGAGTTCTGAATCGCAGTAATTTTATGGTTAATTTCAGCAACATTTTGAAGGTGTTTTGATTTTACTTCTGTTAATTTCTTAATCTCTTTTTTATCTTGAGGTAACAAAAAATCAGAGTCGAGATCATCTTTCTTTTTTTCTCGAGATTTCTTAAAAAAATTCCAGTTCATATCCCTCCAAATTTGTTTTTTGGTAAAAATCCTAATGACTAATGTCAAATAAAATATCAAATTTCAAATAACAAATATCTAAATTTTTTTGGCATTAAGATTTTGACATTTTATTAGAAATTTGAATTTAGTAATTAGCCATTGGCTATTTCTATTATATCTCATTTTACTTTATCAAACCATTTTGGTTTTTGACCGTGGTAGCCATGCAAAAAGTCTGTCCATTTTACTGGTTTTTTACCTTCAATTTGAACAATATCTAGGACCAAACCTCCACCTGCCAGGTGGGGTTTTGGTTTCAAGTGGGATTGGTGGATAATTAGCCGTTTGCCGTCAGGAAAAATTGTATATGAACCTGGCCAAGGATAAAAAGCGCGGATTTTTCTTTCAATTTTTTCTAAAGGTTCTTCCCAATTAATTTCACCGTCACTTTTTTGAAATTTATGCGTCAAAGTAGCTTTGTTTTCTTTTTGTTCCAGCGCTTGAAGCTCATTTTTAAGAATACTGGGTAAAGTTTCAAAAAGAAGTTGAAAAGCAAGAGTGCTTAAACGATTAGACAAAGTTAGACTGTTATCGTTTTCAAAAATTTGCGTTTCAATTTGGGCTAAAATTTCTCCTTGATCAATTTTTGGACTCATTTTAATAATACTGATCCCAGTTATTTTTGCGCCATCTAAAATAGCAGTTTGAATTGGAGTGGCGCCTCTGTATTTAGGGAGTAATGACGGATGTAAATTAATCGCTGTAATTTTAGCCATTTTTAAGATTTTTTCAGGGATGATTTTGCCAAAATCAGCGCAGATTAATAAATCGAATTTAGAATTATGAATTAAGAATTCAGAAAAATCATTAATTTCTAGATAATCTTTATCAAATCTTTGAGCCATTTCGGCGACAGGAGTAAGTTTGATCTTTTGATCTCGTCCGGCTGGCTTTCCTTTTTCGGTGATAATAATTGGTTTTAAGCCGATTAGAATGAGACCTTCTAAGATCACGGCGGCCATTCGACCAGAGCCAAAAAAGACAATTTTTTTGTTTTTGATCTCAGAATTAGTTTTTAGAAATTTCTCTTTAACTCTTTCGGTAAAAACAACTCCTTTAAGATGATCAACTTCATGTTGGATAATCCGAGCTAAAATTTCCTTAGCGGTAAGTTTAATTTTTTTGCCATAAATATCTTGATAACGAATTTTAATTTTTTTGGCTCTTTCCACTGGTAGCTCAATATGAGGAATAGAAAGACAACCTTCTTCAGTGCAATCTTTTTCCTTTGAGTATTCAATAATTTCCGGATTAATAAAAGCTTGAAAGGGGATGGTGTTTTTCTTTTTCTCGTCAATGAACTCTACGACAATAACATTGTTTTTAAGACCAATTTGATTAGCGGCTAATCCTGCGCCATCATGAGTTTTTAAAAATTCCTGCATCAGTTTTACTTGATTTTGGAGATCATTTTCAAAAGAGACGACCGGAAGGGTCGCCTCGGAAAGTATCTTGCTAGGAATAATGACTAATTGTTTTTTCATAAAGTTCTTCCATTTTGTCAGCCGAGGCTTGGGCGGAAAATTCCTTGGCTTTTTTAAGAGCATTTGCTCCGAATTTTTCCCTTAAATTCTCGTTCTCTAGGAGCGCTTCTATTTTAGCGCAAAACTTATCCAAATTCAAGGGGGTAAGGAAGCCATCAATGCCGTCTTGAATGATATCCGAAGGCCCCATCTTGTCAATGGCGACAGCGGGAATACCAGCAGCCATGGCTTCAGTAATGACAATACCTTGAGTTTCGGTAATAGAAGGAAAGACAAAAATATCAGCGGCGCCGAAAAAGCGATTAGCCTTTTCTTTTTCTTGCATCCCAGTAAAAGTCACGCAGTTAGATAACTCCCATTTTTTGACAAGTTGTTGATAATATTCTAACTCTGGTCCGCCGCCGACTATTAGTAAGTGAAAATCATGACGTTTTAAAGACAGTTTCTTGATTGCCTTAAAAAGAAAATTGAGATTCTTCTCTTTAGCTACTCGGCTAACATAAAGAAGAATCTTTTTATCTTCAGGAATCTGCCACTTGGTTTTTAAAACATCTTTGTGGTATGGGTTGGCAAAATTCTCGAGATAAATTCCAGTCGGAATAATCTCAATTTGAGTTTCAACGCCGTAAGATCTCAAGATCTTTTTCATTGGCGATGAAGGGGTGACAATCTGATCACACTGATTGCAATAAGACTTAGTCAGTTTTTTAATCACTGTCTTAGTCAAAACGCTGGGAACAATGGGAATATAATGGGCGTATTCAGTAATCAGCGTGTGGTAAGTATGAACAATCGGAATATCAAGTTTGTGCGCTTCTTTCAGACCAAGTCTTCCCATGGCGAACATGTGTTGAGTGTGAATTAAATCTAGTTTTAAATCAGAAATTTTACTCGTTTGTAAAGGTGCCAAATAAGGGAAAGCAAGAGGATAATCTTTGGGCCAAGGTAGTGCCGGAAAACGAAAAATATTTAAAGGACTATCTTGGCAATTGGGATTAGATGGTGCAAAAATGAAAAATTTATGACCGCGTTTTTCAAGCTCACTTTTGAAAGTGTCAATTGAAACGACGACGCCATTTAGAATCGGATGATAGCACTCAGAAAAAATCCCTATACGCAAAATAATCCCTCCTTTCGGGAATTTGCTGTGTTTATACTATTAGTATATACAACTTTAGAGTAAATCAATAGGGTCAATATCAATGACCCACTCTTTTGGTAGTGTTTTTAAATAGTCAGTTAGTGTTAGAATTTTATCTTTTTTAGTATCAGTGGGTATTTTAATAATAATTTGGAAGCGGTAATAACTGAGTTTCTTTTTAAAAAAAGTGGGAGCAGGACCAAAAACAGGGATTCCGATTGGCACTAATTTTTGGTAAGTTTTTTGGGCTTCTGCTTGAGCTTTTTTCTCGTCTTTATCGCGATAAAGTAGGCGAATAAGTTTTACGAATGGTGGAAAATCAAATTGACGTCTTGTTGTTAATTCATTTAAAAAGAATTTTTCAAAGTCTAGTTGAGAGGCCGCTTCTATGACGGGATTATTTTCTAAATTTGTTTGAATAATCCCCTGCTCGCCTATTTTTAAAAATTTATAAAGTGTTTGGAAATTTTTTTCGTTTGATCTATAGTCAGGAAAATTAAAGTTTTGATCAGCATCAATGATGCCCACCAAACCAATGGGTGGAAATTGAAATTTTAAAGCGTAGGTAGTGGCAATAGCAATATCCCAATTTTGATCAAGATTTTTAGAATTCATGCCTTCCTCAAGCCGAATGACACGTGCTTTTGGCCAGAAATCTTTAACAAATTTTTCTAATTTATTAGTAGTAGCGCCAAATGATTTAAGGTGAATGTTTTGGCATTTGGGACATTGCTCTGGTGGTAAGGTTTCTTTTTCGCATCTAAAACAAACTAGCTTATTACCTTGTATGACCAGTGGTAAACCGCATTTTTGACAAAGCGCCACCCAATGGCAATCAGGGCAAGTATATTTTTT
>JAMCZU010000037.1 GCA_023485405.1 Patescibacteria group bacterium | reverse complement strand
GGCAACAATTGAGATCATTACTAAAATTATCGAAAGTCCTCAGTTAATGATTAAAAATAAATCTTTCAACGATCATACTTATGGTCAAAACCGTTATGATTTGCAAAGTAAAATTTTTATTCCTCTTAACAAAGCTCTTCAAAAAATAGCTAAGAAAAAATTAGATTTTCAAATTCACGGTGGGATCTACGATAATTTTTCTGTTAGTTTAAATATTAAAAATTTAGATATTGTGCTCATCGATTGTGTCAAATAAAATACCACTGACTTATTCTGTTGGCGGCACGCGGTAATAGTCTAAAAGCCATTTGGCCATTTTGCCAAAAGTCGGCGCCGCCGATTCTTCGGCCCATTTGACATTTTTAGGTTGATCTAAACGGACAATCATCACAAATTTTGGATCTTTAGCCGGTGCAAAACCTGCAAATGTACCAATATGACGATCGTCGTAGTAACCACCACCAGGTTTGGGAATTTGAGCGGTACCAGTTTTACCCGCTACTTTGTAACCTGGAACTCCCGCTTTTTTACCATGACCAAAGTCAACTACCCCTATTAACATATCTTTTAGTTTATCTGATGTATCAGTGTTAATCACCCTTTTAATTTCTTGAGATTGAGTTTTGTCTACACGCCCATCAGGACTGCGGACTTCGCCCACAATATACGGTTTCATTAATTTACCACCATTGGCCAATACGCAGTAAGCAGCCATTAGTTGAATTGGTGTCATGGAAATACCCTGACCAAAAGAAATCGTTGCCCGTTGGGTATTAGACCATTTTTTCACATCTAAAACCGAGCCAGTCGCTTCGGTATCAAGTTCAATCCCCGATTTTCTCCCAAAACCAAAATCTTTAACATATTTATATTCTAAATCTTTACCTAGAAGTTCACTAATCCAAACCATTGCTACGTTGTCGGAATTTTCCAAAACTTGCGTCATTGTTTCCTTGCCATAAGCTTGATCAGTAGAAGTATGAATTTCATAGCTGTCAACCGTCACTTTATTGGAAAAAACTCCTTCGGTATCTGGCTGAACTTTGCCTTCATTAATCGCCGCGGCCATAATTAAGGGTTTAAAAACCGAACCTGGTTCGTAGGCAGCCGTAATCCCCGGGTTATTAAAAACTTCTTGTTGACCCTGAGGTACTTCATTATATTTGTTTGGGTCAAACGAAGGCGAGCCCGCCATTGCTAAAACGGCACCAGTTTTAGGATCCATTACCCCAATAAAACCAGAGTCTGCCTGATAGGTTTTGACTGCTTCGGCTAAAACAAGTTCTGCTTGATATTGAATACTGTGATCTAAGGTTAAAACATAGTCCGAGCCATCTTTTGGTTCCACCTTTTCACCAATACTAAAAAGACGGCCTTTAGTATCTTTTTCGGCCGAAATTTCGCCGCCAAAACCTTTCAATTGTTCATTAAAATAACCTTCGATTCCATATTGGCCTTCACCTAGATTATTAGAAAAGCCAAGAACCTGACCTCCGAGCTCACTTTCCGGATAAAATCTTTTTGACTCCGGCAGTACCATTACCCCTCTGATTTTTAAATTAGCGATTTTGTCGCCTTCTTCTTCTGTCAAACCATGTTTTAAGGGTGGCACATAACTTTTATCATTATTAATTAAAGAAAAAATTTCGCTTTTTTTCATCCCCAAGATATCAGCGAGTTTACTGGAAGTTTCATCGGGATTTTTAATGTTTCGTGGTACCGCTAAAACCTGATAATATTGCCGATTAGTCGCCATTGGAAACATATCGGAGGCGTAAATTTTACCTCGCTCAGCTAGGAGTGCTTTTTTAACAATATATTGACCTTCAGCTTGCGCTAGATAAGTACCATGCTCGAGAATTTGTTTTTGAAATAAACGAAATAAGAGGCAAGAAGCCAGAATAACTACAAAGGCAATAACTATATTTAGTCTTGTTACCCAGGTATTGTGTGACATAATTTTTTACTGCGCTGGCTCAAGATTCATCGCTTGCGTGCTGTTTTTAATTTCATTTAAAGATTTAAGCCGAGCCGATTCAACTTCTAGTTGGTTAACATCTGTTTGGACTTTTGATTTTTGATCCTCTAATTCCATAATTTTATATTTAAAAGTTGAACTTTGAGCGCTTTGAGCTAAATAAAAGAGAGCCGCAATGGCTAAAAGCGCCACGGTAATAAATTTCAAAGAAACTGGACCAACTTTAAATTCAGTTTTGATAGTTTTTTTTCTAAACCCTGGCTCCCAAGTATTAGTGCGAGGAATAAGCATAAACCTCCTTAATGAATTATTAATTTAGAATTCAGAATTAAGAATTGCATTAGGTTCGTTCATAATTCTTCATTCTTAATTCATAATTTTGTTGCCGCGCGTAGTTTGGCCGAACGCGCCCGAGGATTTAAATTTACTTCCTGATTAGACGCTATAATTGGTTTACTTGTTAATATTTCCAAAGATGGATTTTCCAAAAAAAAGTTTTTAACAGTTCTGTCCTCGAGAGAATGAAAAGATATTACCGCCATTCTTCCACCCGGAGACAAAACTTGTAAAGCCTGCTTTAAACCACTCTCTAAAGCTTTTAATTCATCATTGGTAGCTATTCTTAGAGCTTGAAAAATTCTAGTAGCAAAATGTTTTTCCATATTTATTCGATATTTTGGTGGTGTCGCTCTCTTGATAATTTCTACTAATTCACTGGTAGTAGAAATTGGTTTTTGCAAACGAGCTTTTATTATTTCATGAGCAATTTTACCAGCATATGGCTCTTCACCATATTTACGAAAAATTTCTTTTAATTTCTTCTCATCCCAAGAATTAACAATATCTTTAGCCGAAATTCTAGTGTTTTCTTCTGACATTCTCATATCCAAAGGTCCGGTATGAATAAAAGAAAATCCTCTTTCTGGTTTTTCAAGTTGATAAGAAGAAACTCCTAAGTCAAAGAGAATACCGTCAACTCTTTCAACCGACCAATGACGAATAATTAAACCTAATTTTGAGAAATTACTCTTTTCAAAATCAATTCTTTTGCCAAAATTTTTAAGATTCTTTTTAGCCATTTCAAGTGCCTCAGCATCTTGATCAATAGCTAAAACTTTTCCTTTTGGACCATTCTTTTCCAAGATTAACCTGGTATGACCACCTAATCCACAGGTGGCATCAATGAAATTTTGGTTTTTAGAAGGGGCAAGATATTTAATTGTTTCTTGGGGTAAAACCGGAATGTGTTTGATCATAATTGTTCTTGTTTTTGAACTAGCAGCCAGTGCCCCTCCTTAAGTTATCCAATTTTGTTTTGCCCCGCCACGGCCCATGATGGGACGGGTAGGGTCGAAAAAAATATATCCTTGTGCAGCCCTTTTTTGTTTTTGCCTGGCTGCTAGTTTTTAAAATTTACACGCCCAAATCAGCCATATGTTTAGCGATTTGGTCATTCGCCTTCTCTGATTTTTCTTTGTACTGCTCCCATTTCTCAGAATCCCAGATCTCTAAACGGTTATACAAACCTGCCACAATAGCGTTTTTCTTTAAACCAGCAAATGTTCTAAGGTATCCCGGTAAAAGAATTCTACCCTGACTATCAAACTCTACTTCCATCGCTCCAGCAAGCATTAAACGAGAAAAAGCCCGTGAGTTGGCATCTGATAATGGTAAAGAAGCCAGCTTCTCGGCTAAGGCTTGCCATTCTTTCTTGGGAAAGAGCCAAAGACAATCATCAATCCCACGTGTGACCACCGCGCCACTGGAAACATCCCTTCGCATTTTAGAAGGGATCGCCATCCGTCCTTTTTCATCAATTGAGTGGTTATATTCACCTATAAACATCTACTTATCCACAGTTATTCTTGGTTTTCCCCACTTTTGTCCACATTCATCCACATCCCCCACAGTATAAGCCACTTCTGTTTTCCCTGTCAACACCTTAGTATTTAAGGTTCAATACCAAAAACAGCCCCCAGGGCTGTGGATAACTTTTTATCTTTATAGCTCTATGAAATATTTAATTTCCTAAACAAAAAGTTTTTTAATTCTGATATTTCAATTCTCTCTTGTTTCATTGTGTCACGATCACGAACAGTGACTTTTTTGTCTTCTAAAGAATCAAAGTCAAAAGTCACACAATATGGGGTGCCAATTTCATCTTGTCTTCGATAACGACGACCAATCGAGCCTGATTCATCAAATTCAATATCGCCCCAACATGTTTTTAGATCTTGATATATCTTTTTAGTTTCTTCCGATAATTTCTTTACTAATGGCAAGACTGCTACTTTAATTGGCGCTAGTTGTGGTGAAAAATGTAAAACTATCTCATTTTCAGTTTTTGCTTCAGTCGTTTCTGTTCGTGCTTCCAACTCTTCAAAAGCATCGCAAATGATTGCCAACATTAAACGCTCAATCCCCATTGTTGGTTCAATCACATACGGCCAATATTTTTCTTTAGTTTCTTCGTCAAAATACTTAAGATCTTTACCCGAAGCTTCTTCGTGTGACTTAAGATCAAAATCTGTTCGATTGGCCACTCCGGCTAGTTCTTTCGTCCCAAATGGAAATTTATATTGAATGTCTACTGTCCTTTTAGAGTAATGAGCTAATCCTTCTTTTGGATGTTCATATTGTTCTAAGTTTTCTTTTTTAATTCCCAAATTTAAAACAAAATCTTCCCAAGCTTTTAGCCACTCGTCAAAAGATTTTTCATCATCGCCAGGTTTGACGAAATATTCAATTTCAGCAATTTCAAATTCACGCACCCGAAATAAAAAATCCTTAGTATTAATTTCATTGCGAAAAGATTTACCCATTTGAGCAATTCCAAAAGGAATTTTTTGACGTGAAGTTTCGGCAATTTGTCGAAAATCCGTAAACATTCCTTGAGCCGTTTCGGGCCGAAGATAAGTCTCGTCAGTTTTAAACATTGTATTAAATGCTTTTGGCTCGGTTAACTCATGCTCACCGCCTGAAGAACATTTTTCTTTTGATAAATCGTCGGCTTTAAAACGCCTGTGACACTTTTTACATTCAACTAATTCATCAACAAAACCTTTTTCGTGACCACTAGCTTGCCAGACTTTACGATTCATTAAAATCGCCGATTCCATTCCAACCACGTCGTCGCGACCGGAAACAAAAGTTTGCCACCATAATTTTTTAATATTATTTTTGAGCGCAACACCGTATGGACCAAAATCATATACGCCACCAATTCCTCCGTAGATTTCACTCCCTGGTATAATAAAACCACGACGCTTAGCCCAAGAAACAATTTTTTCTAATTTATCTTCCATTTTTTTCCTCAAGCCTATCATATATTTTTTTTACTTGCTTCGCAACTGCAATATTTGAGTCAATAATTTTAACATTTTTACCCACAATTTTCTGAATTTCTTTGCGAATTAAAGTGTAATGAGTGCAACCCAAAACAATTGTATCAATATTTTTATCTTTATATTTTCGCCAAACCGCTATCACCTCGTAGGTGATAGCATCGGTTTTACCTCGTTCGATTAGTCCTGCTAGATTTTTAAATGGAATTTTGTAAACAACAATATCTTTGCAATATTTGTTAATCAAATCATCTTGAGCTAAACTTCTGGAAGTAATTGGAGTGGCAAAAATAGCAATATTTTTTGTTTTAGTTGCCTCCGCTGCTGGTTTAATTGCTGGTACCACACCAACAATTGGCACATCAAACTTTCGACGAAGATATTTAACTGACGAGACAGTAGCTGAATTACAGGCTAAAACAATGATCCTAGCACCTTTTTTTGATAACTCTTTGATATTATTTTCCAATATATTATGTAAAACAACTATCTTTTTTGTGCCATAAGGAAAATTTTTTGTGTCGGCCAAATATTTAATTCTTACATTTGGTAGCAGTTTTCTGATTTCTTTTTCAATTCCCTTGCCACCAATACCGGAATCAATAATTCCAATCATCGCGTTTTTAAAAACCTTTTTGATTTAAATTCTTTTTGATAAATATTGTTAATATAAGAACTGGTGATATTTTCAATTTCTTTCGCTAATTTTGGATGTGTTTTAATTTTTTGGATTGCTGAAATTCGACGATTTAAAAATAATCTTAAAACTTTAATTGCTTCATCAGAAATCTTTATATCACCTTTGTGGCACTCGCCACAAACTAAGCCACCTTCGTGAAAACTAAAATAATTTTCTTTTGAAATAGCGTCTTTATCACACGAGAGACAATGATATAATTCTGGCCTAAAACCAGCATAACTTAAAAAATTAATTTCGAAATATGCAAGTAACAATTTACTTTGCCCATTATCTAAATGTTCTAAAACTTCATCAAGCAGTTTAAATATTTCCGGATGAGATTGATTTTCCGCCATCAAATTTTGAACGATTTCCGCCAAATAATAGGCCGTATTTGTCGCCTCTAAATTGCTGCGAATTTTAATAAAACATTTTAAAGTATCCGCGCCAGTGATAATATCAAGGTTTCTGCCTTCAGCAATTTCTAGTTTCGTCAGACAAAATAATTCAAGATGTCCTGCCAATTTTGACAGAGTTTTTCTAACCCCCTTGGCTACCACTTTAATTTTACCTTTATTTTTGGTATAAATTGTCAAAATTCGGTCTGCTTCACCTAAATTAGTTCGTTTTAAAATTATGCCTTGGGTTTTGTAGGAAGCCATTATAAATTACGCTTTTTTAAAACTTCTTCGGCCTGTTTTAGTTGTTCAGGCGTATTAATACCCAATGCTTCATCTTCTTCCTCGACGGGGATAGCCACAATTTTTTTGCCTTGCTGACACGCAATATCAATAATATCAGTTAAATAAAATTCGCCTTGAGCATTTTTATTTTCTATTTTTTTACCGTTTTCCCAAAACCAATCGGCATCAATAATATAAAAACCAGGGTTACTTTCTTTTATTTTTAGTTGTTCCTTGCTGCAATCTTTTTGTTCGACAATTCCAGTAACTTCACCATTTTTATTTCGAACAATACGGCCAAAAGCCCAAAACATTGGATCTTCAAAAATGACAGTCAAAATAGCAATTGTTGGTTTCTCCCCGCCTGCCGGCGAGGCAGGTTTTTCGTAAAGATTAATTAATTTTTTAATTGACTCGGTTTTATACAATGGGTTGTCACCATAAAAAATAATGAGTGATTCGGCCTTCCCAGCTAGAATATTTTCGGCCGTCATCGCCGCGTGCCCCGTCCCAAGTTGTTCCTCTTGTACTGAATATTCCACAATTTTTCCCAAAGAATCCGTTACCATTTCTTTTTTATAACCAACAACAACAACCACTTTTTCAATGCCAGCGTTTTTGATTAAATTAACAGAATGTTTAATAATTGGTTCACCATTAGCCTCAAACATTACTTTAGGAATCGGCGAGGCTTTGCCTTCATTCATTCGAGTCCCTTTACCGGCACCTAAAATTATGGCTGCATATTTTTCCATTTTAAATCCTGTCTATTAATTTTATATACAAGTTGGAACAATTGTTTTTGGAAAATCGCTAGTTTCTGAACAAGACGGACTATCTTGCGTGCCTTTGATCACCATTTGCCACTCACCATTAACTTTTTTAGCATACCAAATAGCACCACCACCAGTTCCACTAGCACTGCCATAAGCATAATTTCCATCAATCTTTGTTACTTCACATGTAATACCGGGAAAATTATTTTCTTTCTTACAAAGAGATGCCAATAAACTCTTGTCGTTTTCAGCAGAAGAAGCTGAAGATTTAGGTGTTACTGTTGGACTTTTTTCGGAAATTATCGAAGAAGTTGGAGACGGACTAACTGAAACGGAAGTTTTGTTGTTTTTAAAATAATGCCAGCCAAAAAAGCCAACGCCAACAAGTAGCAGCAAAAAAACTAAGATAATTGTTACCAATAGCCATGTTGCAATCGTTCCTTTTTGATGCATAATTTTCCTCCCTTTATAAATTTAATTTAATACTAATACTATACCTTATTTTTGGCAAATATCGCAATAAAAAGTACCTCTGCCACCAATTTTTATTCTTTTGACAATATGACCTTTTGGATCTTTATTTTTTTGATAAACCGCCGTCACTTCCATATAGTGACCTTTTTTTCCTTCAATATTTACATAGGTGTTTTCCGATGAGCCGCCGTATTTTAGACCCAAATTGATAACTTTCTCAATCGTTGTTTTAAGTTTTGATATTTCCACATCCGATAATGTTTTTGCTGACCGTGTCGGTAAAATTCCCGCCCAATACAACGCATCGTTAGCATAGATATTCCCCACTCCACCAATTTTTTGTTGATCCATTAAAACTAATTTAATCGCTTTACCAGATTTTGCAAAAATATTTTTTAAATAGCCTTCACTAAATCCTGACTGTCCGGGCTCTGGACCAAATTTATCTGGACCCAATATTTCTTTTACTTTTGATGACTCAATAATCATATTCCAACCAAATTTTCTAAAGTCATTAAAGTAGAGATGTGAGCCATCAGAAAATTGATAAATAATATGAGTATAAGCGTGAGGCGGGTCAGCATCATAAACTTTCTGGGAGTGTCCCCCAACCGCTTGCGAATAATCGTCCTTGTAAATTAATTGTCCTGTCATTTTTAAATGAATTAAAATTGAATGGCCGTTGTCTAAAACAATTTCTAAAATTTTAGCAACTCTTTTGGCATCAACAATTTTTGCACCAATAATATCATTGACACTTCCAATAAAAAGTTTAGGGACTTTTACTTCAACTGATTTTATCTTTTTGTCTTTTAATTTCTGCTTAATTCCTTGGCGAATTGTTTCAACTTCCGGTAATTCAGGCATTTTTTTACCTCTTTTAAATTTTATTTGACAGTTACTGATTTGGCTAGATTGCGGGGCTTGTCGGGATCCAAACCTTTTTCTAAAGCTAGAAAATAGGCTAAAACTTGAATTGGCACAATATTAACAATTGGCGAAAGATCTGACACATCGGCTACTTTAAGCCAATAATCAAAGACAGGATGATTTTTAGGTGAAACACCAATAATATAACCACCGCGGGCTTTGATTTCTTGGGCATTTGAAAGTATGGCATCTTTTGTTTCGTCATTTGCCGCAAACACAATACACGGGACATCTTTTTCAATTAAAGCAATGGTGCCATGCTTTAATTCTCCACCCGCAAAACCTTCGGCATGAATGTAGGAAACTTCTTTAATTTTTAAAGCTGCCTCTAGGGCGGTGGGGAAATTAAAGCCCCGTCCGATCGTAAAAAGATTTTTCGAATTTTTTAATTTTTGAGCCAGTTTTTTTATTTGATCAATATTTGAACTTTTTAAAATTTCCGAAACTGATTTTGAAGCATCTTTTAAATTCTTTTTAGCTTTATCTAATCCGCCGGCCGTCGCACAACTAAGTAAGTATAAAATTCCGAGCTGCGAAGTAAAAGCTTTGGTTGAGAGGACAGCAATTTCTCTGCCTGCGGGTGTGATCATTACTACGTCTGAAAGTCTTCCCAAAGTCGAATCGGGATTATTTAAAAGTGAAAAAACTTTAGCTTTTTTGGCTCGAGCGGTTTTGACGGCCTCAATCACATCGGCTGTTTCGCCCGATTGTGAAATAGCAAAAAGTAAAGTTTTGTCCGTAATGAAATTTTCGAATGCTGGAAATTCACTAGCTATTGCGGTATTAACATGCATTTTAGCAAAGCGAGCAAAAAGATATTCGGCCGATAATGCCGCATGGTAAGCCGTACCACAAGCGGTAAAAAATGTGCCAAAAGAATTTCTAATCAAAGCGGCATTAGTTTCAATTTCCTTTTGATCCATTGCCACAATTTTTTCTAAAGTTTTTGGCTGTTCATTAATTTCTTTAAAAAGAAAATGCTTAAAATTTCCGCGTTCAGCTTGATGAATTTGAGTGGGAATTTTTTGAAAAACTACTTTTTTTTCATTACCAGTTTTAATATCATAAATTTTTAGATTTTCCCCAACTTCAGCCATTGTGCCATCACGCACAAAAACAACTTCTGATGTAAAACCGGCAAAAGCCAAAAGATCGGAAGAAATATATTTAGCATCTTTGCCAATACCAATTGCCAGAGGACAACCACTGGCAGCCACATAAATTTTATTTTCTTTCGAGACAATAAGACAAATTGCAAAGTCACCTTGTAATTTATTTAAAGTTATTTGAAAAGCTTCAAGTAACGAATTATTTTTATTCAAATTCTCTTCAACTAAATGAGGAATTACTTCAGTGTCTGTTTCAGAAATAAACTTATGACCTTTTTTTTCAAGATCAGTTTTTAAGCTTTCAAAATTATTAATAATACCATTATGGACAACTGCAATATTTTGTTTGCAATCAGTGTGGGGATGCGCATTTAATTTCGTCACCCCACCATGAGTCGCCCAACGAGTATGGCCAATTGCCAAACGAGTTTTAGCTTGAATTTTTTCTGGAAAAATTTCACTAATTTTCCCAGTCTCTTTAAATACACGAAGATTATTACCCTCAACAAAACTAATTCCCCATGAATCGTAACCACGGTATTCAAGTTTTTTTAGAGCCTCGATCACAAATTTTTTGGCATCACCTTTGCCAACAAACCCAACAATGCCGCACATTCCCCCACCTTTCTATTCCGCCAGCTAGCGGATTAATTTTACAATTTCCTTAGATAGCTTCTGAGAATCATGATAAAGAGGATTTTTCTCGTCAATAATATCTGCTTTTTTAATTTTATATCTTCCAATTTTTTCTTCATCGGTCGAAATATTTTTTACTTCACCCAATCTTTTACCACTCGATTTTAAAATCAAACGGGAATTTACTAAACACCAATCAAAAATTTGTGAGTCAGAATGGTTAATCAATGTTTTGATATGATCAGCCACGGTATAACCTTCTGTTTCTCCTCGTTCAGTCGAAACATTACAAATAAAAATTTTTTTTGCTCGAGACGAAGCGACTGCTCGACAAATTTCTTTCAGTAAAAAATTAGGAATAACACTGGTATAAAGACTGCCAGGCCCAATTAAAATTACATCAGCCTTTTCAATCGCCCGAACAGCATCGGGGTTAGCCGAAGCACTTTCTGGATGAATACTTATTTTTTTAATCGGTGACCGGTGCCCCGCGATCGTAATAGTTGATTCGCCCCAAACCACTCGACCGTTTTGAAGTTTGGCCGAAATAATCGCGTCTTCATAAGTTGAGGGCATCACTTGACCTTTAATCGCCAAAATACGTGAAAATTCTTGGATCGCTTTTTTAAAGCTACCAGTAATATCTTCAAGTGCGACTAATAATAAATTACCTAGATTATGACCCTTAAGACCTCGGCCATGAGGGAAACGATAGCTTAATAATTTATGATAAAGATGTTCTTCGTCAGCTAAAGCCACAATACAACTTCGAAGATCTCCCGGCGGTAAAACATTAAAATCTCGTCTTAAACTACCAGTTGAATGACCATCATCGGCCATCGTCACAATAGCGGTCAGCTTTTCGAAATCTGTTTTTAGGCCTCGAAGCAAGCTGGCCAAGCCACTGCCGCCGCCAATGGTCACAATTTTTAAGCTTTTATTCATTTAGAACAAATATCTCACTTTGGTGAGTTATCTGTCAAGACTCGCACCTTAAAATAGTTCATTGCGAGTCGCAGACCCCGCATACGACGCTTCTTAAATAACAGGACGTAGTCCGTTTTTAAGAAAGGAGTTGTGCTGGGGTCAAGAGTGATACCTTAAAAAAGAGTTATTTTTTACTTTCCAATCACAATATTAGTATCTTTAATATTTTCACCCGGGACCATGTCAACGCTCGTCGCGCCACCGGGAAAAAAGAGAACTTTGGCTTCAACTTTATGTTTTCCTGAATGAACATTAGGAATGACGTAATCGCCTCGAATACTGGAGACGCCAACAGTTCGACCATCAAGCAAGATACTTGCCGGCATTAACATTGGGTAGTTTCCGGCCACCTGAACTTTCCCCGTAATTGAACCACTTAAATTTGATGGCAGTGCTTCCATCGTAATATCAATGTTGTTACTCGAAAAACAGGCCAAAGAAACAGCAAAGCTGGTATCTTTATAGCCACGAGTTTTAGCGGTAATCGTATGAGAGCCAAAAGGCACAATCCAATTATAATCGCCGTTGGCATTGGGTGAACCTGTACCATCAACATCAGTGGCTACTGTTAAAATTTTTTGGTTACTTAATTTGTCCAAAACTGAACCACCAATTTCTGCTCCATACCACTCAAAATGCATCGGGTCGCGTTCGCCTGGCCAATCACCACCCCAAGCAAAACCATATTTTTTAAAAATATTAACAATTTGAATCGGGATATCGGACTGCGGTGGACCATAATTTCCCGGTTGATAAGGATTAGAATCCGGATTAATATCAATCGCAATACCCCAAGAGTGCAAAGATTTTCCGCCACCACCCACTTTCGAACGATTATTGTAACTCGTAATATTAGTAAAATTATATCCAGTTTTGGCGTCATTGACTTCTTTTTGGATATGATCAAGATATGGCGGCAGAAGCTCATGAACCATAATATCCGACCCAAACAAGTTGTAGCTAACTAAATTAGCACCAGGCTTGCCAAAGAAATTAGAAATTTGGTTAGAGTTCTGACAACCAATGATCGCTTCGGCACCAGTTTTAATAATACCTGTCAGCCTTAAATAAAAATAGAGACCAAAACCAATTCCCGCAAAAAGAATAATAACTAAAATTATTACTTTGGTCTTTTGAGTCATAAAACCCTCCCAAGTAGTAGAACTTCGACACATTTCTACGAAATGTGAAGCATTTGTCGAAGTTTCACTACTTGGCCTCTTTTTTTTATTATACCACTATATGATGATACAAAAAAATCCCTCGTAAGCTGTGTGCTGGCGTCGATCTACTTTCCCAGGACCTTGCGGACCAAGTATCATCAACGCTAGGATGCTTAACGGCTCTGTTCGGAATGGGAAGAGGTGTTGCCATCCCGCTAAAACACCAGCACACAAATCGCGAAGGATTATAAAAGTTTTAAGTAATAAGAAAGAAGAAATAAGATACCAAATACTCTTATATCTTGAAACTTATATCTTATTTCTTAGTTTATCAGTGTCTTGATAGTTATTCTACCCGTAAGTTCTAAGAAATAAGACTTAAGAAATAAGAAAAAATCCTTATCTCTTATTTCATATTTCATCAAACTTAAAGAAAGTTTTTCTCGATCTATTAGTACTCCTCGGCTAAACACCTTACGATGCTTACACCTAGAGCCTATCAACCCGGTGGTCTTCCGGGGATCTCAAACGAAGTCTAATCTTAGGATGGGCTTCCCGCTTATATGCCTTCAGCGGTTATCCCAACCGAACGTAGCTACCCAGCAATGCCCTTGGTAGAACAACTGGTACACCAGAGGTTCGTCCACTCCGGTCCTCTCGTACTAGGAGTAGCTTCCCTCAAACTTCGAACGCCCACAGCAGATTAGGACCGACAGTCTGTTACTTGATGACCACATCTTTCAACTGAAATTTATCAATGGTGTCCCGAAATTTCTTTCGGAATCTGCATATCGCTATGCAGCTCGGACTATATCTTACCTTTGATTCACCTTGCGGTTTCACTTAGGCTTCTTCGTATAGTCTCTGAGGATTTCAACACAGTAATTAAATCTTCCTTTTTGCGAATACGTCGCTGGCCAGATTGATTCATTGTATAAGCCAAATCGATAATGTTTAATAAACCTTTAAGATATTGATGCTGACCTTGATGAATTAATCTGACAATTTGAGCAAAAATTTGAAAATCTTTTTGCTTCTTAGTTTTAAGTGAATAAGTTTCAAAAAACGGAATAATTTTTAAAAGTAAATCTTCCCTATTTCTGACAATATAAACTAATGTTTTATCTTTAGATTTGGGATGATTTTCTTTTATATAGCCACACCCAAAGAGATTCTGAACAAGTTCTAAAACTTGTTTACTCTCACGATGTTGTGAAAGATGAAATTCTGGCATCACTGAAATACTTGCATTTAAATCATCTCTTTTTTGGAAATGCTATATGGAAACTTCCTTCACCGTCAACTAAACCAACGACGTACCCGCAAAGATACTGTTTTGATCTTTCCTGCTGGTTGTCTGCACTAGTCAGTTTTTTACGTTTCATAATTTTACTCGGAAAATTTCCGCGCAGTTTTAACTGCCATGTTTTTAGTATAAAACGTACCGCTAGATTCTGCAAGTCCTATTAGGACAACAGAGTTCCCAGCATATAGAAGAATTTAGAGACAGCTTGTTCTATTTAACTGTCTTACGACGTTCTGAACCCAGCTCGCGTACCCTTTTAATTGGCGAACAGCCAAACCCTTGGGACGTACTTCCGCCCCAGGATAGGATGAGCCGACATCGAGGTGCCAAACCGCGCCGTCTATGTGAACTATTGGGCGCGATCAGCCTGTTATCCCCAGAGTAGCTTTTATCCGTTGAGCTCTGGCCATGTCATACTGTGCCAGAGGATCACTAACTCCTGCTTTCGCATCTGCGCGAGGTGTCCCTCTTGCAGTCAAGCTGGCTTATGCGTTTGCACTACCATCCCGATTTCCATACGGGACTAGCCAACCTTTGAACGACTCCGTTACAATTTAGGAGTCAACCGCCCCAGTTAAACTACCCACCTGACACTGTCCCTTCCCTTTAGGGAGGGTTAGAATCAAATTTCCAACAGGGTGGTGTTACATCGTTGCCCGAAGGCTCCCACCTACTCTATACAATTAAAAATTTAATTCAATATCAAGCTATAGTAAAGCTTCATGGGGTCTTTCCGTCTTGCTGCGGGTAACCGGCATCTTTACCGGCATTGTAATTTCACCGAGCCTTTCCCAGAGACAGTTTTCAGACCGTTATGCCATTCGTGCGGGTCGTAACTTACACGACAAGGAAATTCGCTACCATAGAACGGTTATAGTTACCGCTGCCGTTCACTAGGGCTTAAGTTCAAGCCTGGTTCAGCTTGCGCTGAAATTCAGCTCTCTCCGTAACCTTCTAGCACTGGGCAGGCATCAGCCCCTATACATTCCAAGAATGGTTCGCAGGGACCTAAGTTTTTGGTAAACAGTCGCCCGAAAAACGTTTGCTGCGGCCTTGATCACTCAAGGCAGTGTTTATCCCGAGGTTACACACGCTTTTTTGCCGAGTTCCTTTGGGAAAGTTAGCTCGATCACCTTGGTATTCTCTACCCATCTACCTGCGTCGGTTTGCGGTACGGTTGCTAAAAGTAGTAAAAATTTCACTTTTCTTGTCGTCTCTTTAATTTTACCTTTCAACCATAAGATCGGTAAAACCGCCGAAACGCGTCATGAAACCATAATCTTTTAACAGTTGACGAATATTAACGCCATGTCCATCGCGGTCACCCGCTTAGGACCGACTAACCCCCCGCCGATTATCGTTGCGGGGGAAACCTAAGATATTTGGTGGGCAGGTTTCTCGCCTGCCTGATTCGTTACTCATACCAACATTCTCACTTCCAAGCGGTCCAGCAACTCTCACGAGTCACCTTCACTCCCCTTGGAACGCTCCCCTACCACTCCGACGTTACGTCGGAGTCCGCATCTTCGGTGATAATTTTGAGCCCCGTTGAATCTTCGGCGCCGTAAACCTTGACCAGTGAGCTGTTACGCTTTCTTTAAAGGATGGCTGCTTCTAAGCCAACCTCCTGGTTGTCTAAGGATCACGACATCCTTTTCCACTTAAATTATACTCTGGGACCTTAGATGGCGGTCTGGACTCTTTTCCTCTTGACTATGCAGCTTAGCCCGCACAGTCTGACTGATTTGCTTAACACCCCTAGAATTTGGAGTTTGATTGATTCGTCCCCTTTCGGGAACAAAATCATCCAGAGCTCTACCGCTAGAGGCTATACAAATCGCTATACCTAAATATATTTCGGGGAGAACCAGCTATTTCCGGGTTCGATTAGCATTTTACCACTATCCACAAGTCATCCCGACGTTTTGCAACGCGTCCGAGTTCGGGCCTCCACTGCGCTTTCACGAAGCTTCACCCTGCCCATGGATAGATCACCCGGTTTCGGGTTTAGTAGATGCCACATAACGCCCTTTCAGACTCGGTTTCCCTACGCCTCCGCCCAATGGGCTTAAGCTAACGCGACACCTAGCTAACTCGTTGGTTCATTCTACAAAAGGCACGCCGTCATCCCGTTAGATAAAGGGCCCAATAATTGTTATCAATAAAACGGATGCGAAGCAAAATAATAATCGCTTTATCTTAAACACAATTAGGTACTTTATCTAACGGGACTCCGACTCCTTGTAAGCATATGGTTTCAGGTACTATTTCACTCCCCAATTAGGGGTACTTTTCACCTTTCCCTCACGGTACTAGTTCACTATCGGTCACGGAAGATATTTAGTCTTGGGAGACGATCCTCCCGTCTTCTCTCTAGATTACACGTGGCTAGAGATACTTGCCCGATCCTGCCAATGGCAGAATCAGTAATTATTGCAGTTAAAACCTTATTTTAATCTACGGGGCTATTACCCTCTCTGGCTGTCCTTTCCAGGTTCCTTCGAATAATAAGATTTTTTTACAATAATCAGACTGTTCCCTATTCGCTCGCCGCTACTTAGGGAATCACAAATGACATAGAACTTAGGCTTTAGAACTTAGAACTTAGAAATAAATCTAAGCTCTAAGACCTCAGCTCTAAGAGCTACGACATTTCTCACTTTTGATGAGTTTTGTTTTCTTTTCCTTCGGTTACTAAGATGTTTCAGTTCACCGAGTGCCCTCCCCATGCAGAATTCCAAGCGCTAGCAAGATTGAAAGCCTTAAATTTCTGATCCCTAAAATTTAAACGGATCAAAAGGCTCCTACTAACGCTAGGAATTCTACACAGGGTCCCACTTCTTCAGTGGGGGGTTTCCCCATTCGGAAATCTTCGGATCAAAGGATGTTTGGTTCCTCCCCGAAGCGTATCGCGCACCTACCGCGTCCTTCGTCGGTCTTCCGTGCCAAGGCATCCTCCATATGCTCTTATGAAAAACATTTTGTTCTTCTCCGACTTTTACGTCGGAGGGGTAGAACAACTACCAAGACACTGATTATTCTATTGTTAAAGATCTAATTTCAAGATGTAAAAAAACCGCCTCAGAAGCGGCGGGCAAAACACAAAGTCAGCTTAAAAAAGCTTACTTTCTAACCGCACGCCCCCTCTCCCAAGTTGTAATTTCCGTACATCAGTTTAAACTCCTTTTTAATTTTAACATAACTCTTATTTCTGTCAAGGGGTAAAAGAAAAAACGGCCTAAGCATAACCAAAAGCCGTTCTTTCTTACCTTGTATTTTTCTATTTCAATTCTTTACGAATTTTTTCTAAAAGTTCTTTGGCCACCCCTTGACCACCCAAACCAAAAGCCAGTCCTCCTGCGATTGCCAAGAAAGCAACCAAACCAATAAACATGGTTCGAATTAATGACTCGGCAATACCTAGTTGAGTCAAAACTGCCAAGAAAGTAAAAATAATAATAGCATAACGGACAATGGCCGCGACTGCTTCTGCCATCACAAAACCAGCAGCCAGCAGACTTCCTTTAATCACATTTGACAAGAAATGAGCTAAAACTAACCCAATCAGTAAAATAGCACCGGCAGCGATCGCCGAAGGAACATAAGTCAAAATTCGATCCAAGAAGTAAGCAATATCAGGTAATTTCAAAGTGTTGGCAGCGGCAATAAAGACAACTAAGTAAATGATCCATTTGGCCACTCCTGCCAATAAGGCGGTAGTGTCTTTATCAATATTACCTTTTTTCAAGATGTCTTCGACTTTAGCTTTTTCAAATAGGGTTTGCAAGCCAATGATTCTAAACAACCGATCAATAACAATTGCCACAATCATACCGACAAGCCAACCAACCACTAAAATAATCGCAGCACCGATAAGATTAGGCAAAAAATTAATAAAACGATCCCAAATTGTTGTCCAAGAATCAGTTACAGCTGTTGTCCAATCTTGTAAAACCATACTACGTCCTTAATAAATAATTAGAACTACTTAGGATAGCTCGACCTTAATCTATCCACACTCAACATATTTGAAGATTGATTAGATTTCAAGAAGTTTGTCAAGGGCCATCCGAAATATAGTTTAAATAAAAGAAAAGACCGCGGCTCCCGAATGAGAGGGATCGCGGTCTTAAATAGAATAGAAGGTTTTTTTATTGTGTGTCCTCGTTTTGGACAGGAATCGCAGTCAAATCGGTCAAGCCAATGCCTTCAATGTTGACACCGCCGTAATGCCCGAAATAGACAGCCGTGTCATCGGCACTAAAAACCATTTTATGGAAGAAGTCTCCGTTGCCCCAACCTACTGAGAGGTTTTTCAGGCGTTTTCCGGTTTCTACTTCATACAAGTAGGCCCCGGGAAGCATTCCACTGTGATACATCACAGCAATATATCGGTCGTCCCAAGACCAAGCCAATGCCTTCACGTCATTATAAACATGATCTGGCAGAGCCTTGATAATGCGGATTAAACCGTTGTCACTTTTTCGAAAGACGCCGATATTACCCTCTCCTATAGGCTCGACTTCTTTCAGAATCATTGTACCGTCGTGAGACAAACAATTGTTGGTCACGCTACTATGTTGGAATACAACGCAATCAATATTAACACCTATCCATTTCGGAATAGCATAATGGGCATCTGTTTGTCTAGTACCCTTATAGACTAAACCTCCTCCTCTATCATAGGCTTTCACCAAGATGTCGGTGTCGGAGATGCTGAAGATTTTAATCTCTCCCTTAGCTTCGTTAAAAGCTGTGAGCGTGTATTCGCGCTGATCAATTGCTTCTTTAGTCCCAGCCTTCATAGACCATGCCTTAACTGTGGCAACGACCGCCAACTCACTGTTAGTATTTTGTATGTGTATCTCAATTGGCACAGTGACGATCTCTGGAATCGGTGTTGGTACCGGTATGGGTGTAGGATTAGGCGTTGGGGTTGGAGTCGGCGTTACTGGTTCAGTAGGCTTACCTTCAACCCATTTGGCATATACACCCAATTGCGAACGGAAGTCGTTGTCAGCGTTCATGCTCCAGAAAAGAATGCCGGCATAGCCATTACTAAAGGCTTTGGTCATTTTTGCCGATACATCAGTTGGCTCACATTCGCCAATAAGAATTGGTTTATCTAAACCAAGACTTTGAGCTGACATATCAAAAGGTGTTTCGCTTTCCATTTTATCATAATAATGGAACTGATAGAGATCGAGGCCAACACCTGTCCAGTTTGCAAGTTCGTTTCTGGTCCGGCAACCAACCGTAACTACTGCTTTGGAGTTGGCAGCATGAATGCCTTCGGCCATCAGACGAACGAACTCTTTCATTGAACCAGGATCAACAGCCTTAGCTAGGTCCGGCTCATTAATAACATCGAAAGCAGCAATCGTGCTATTGCCAGCATATCTCTGGAAGAACCCAGCCATAATGTCAAGCAAGGCTTGCCTATTTGTCGGGTTAGTAACAAGATCAGGATGTTCTCCAACTTGGTTGCCGTTCTCCACTTTAACACCGTCAGCCAACATATAGTCAAACAAAACGATGATCAGGTGAAGATTGTTCTCTTTGGCAGCTTTGAGTAAAGCGTCCATGTCTTTGAAGACATAGTCATCGAAACCAATGAGCTTACCATTGTTGTCAAACTTCATGCCGCAACGTAGGTCAGTAAATATGAATAGACGGACGGTACCTGCCTTAGCGTTCTTAAGACTGTCAAGGCCAGATGGATAATTACTACTATATCCTAAATGACCACCATCTTTTGTCGTACCAAAGTCGTAGCCATAGGTTTGCCATGGTAAGTTGGCACCAGACCAACTACGGAAAAGTTCGGCGGGTGTTAACGGTGTCGGATTAGGGTTTGAACCATTGTTTGGTCCGGGATTAACTGGAGATTGGCCATTTCCGCCACCTCCTCCACCACACCCAACAAAGACCACGGAGATAGCTGCCAAGATTACAACAATAACAGCTAACTCAAACATTGTGACAGCATTTCGGTGTTTCATGATAGTCTCCTAAGTCGTCCGATAAATTCTGTTTCACCCGAAAAAGAAGTTAGTTATCCGCAGTCTATAGAGGCTACGGTGTTTACGGTATAATTTGTTAAAGAACAGGTTATTTGTAATTTTCCAAGTTGATTATACGACTGATTTTTTTATTTGTCAAGCCATGATATTCACAATGACAAACATTGGAACATATCACATTACTACCAAGAATTTAAAATGCCCCCTATTCGGGGGCACAAAGAACTAAGGCTTGTTGTACCGATTCGCTATAGCGACACGTTTGCCTTTTCGACCGGCGATTCTCGCCTTTTCCGAAGTCCACTCGTGCGCCGTACCTATACGATGAGCTGCGCGTCCACCTTTAGCAGCGATTTCTCTTTGCTTAGTCGGATCCATTTTAGAAAAGCCTTGCCTTGGCATACCTCTCACCTCCTTTTGCTTGCAACAGTTTACTTATAGTACAACTAGCAAATAATATAACAAAACTAATCCTCTGTCAAGGATTATGGTTTTTAGTCGTGGCAGAACACCGTCACGGCCTTTTTTATTGTTTTTTATTTCGACCGGCTTTAGACAAAAGAAAGATCATTCCTCCAAGACAAAGTAAAAAAATACCTGTGCCAACTGGAGACCCCCAACCCAAGACCAGTAAAAAATTTTCCATTTTTTCTCCTTGATATTATTCTTAAATTAGCTCGAATGCATTTCAGCCATCAGATTAAACAACAACCCACCTAGTTTACCCCTTAGGGACCCGAATTCTTAAGCCTTGATGATTTTTTAATCTGAGCGAAGTCGAAGATCCAGTTTTTCTTTGGCGGCAAGCTACATTAGATATACAACAAAACAACCCTTATTATCTTTAAGGTCAGATAATATAACCTTGATTAGAATTACGATGTAATTTCGAAATCCACACCAGAAGCAAATGCATTCTCACATCCTAAACTTACTAGACGGTCATAGTCATCTTGTGTACCTGTAATTACGGCTTTTCTAGTCATTCCATTACCCGTACCGATAAACGATTTTAAAAAGTTACATATTATTCTCTCTCTACCCTGAGGTAATTCCGAGACGGAAAGCTTGACGGAAAGGAGCGGAGCATCACTTTTTTTCACTTCACTCAAGAATTGAAATCCTACACTATTTTTCTCTGATGAAATTACTTCTTTCAATCGGTCGGTTACATCTTTACCTTCTGTATGCTCCAGCTCTGAATGTTTTGTATCATTAAATGCAATATCTGATTTTTCAGATTTTTCAGTGGTCTCGTTGATTTCATCACATTCTTGTAATTTTCCTGTTTCAACATCATTTGGTATATATTCTTTGTTTTCGGAAGTCATACTGCTCCTTTTTTTAATCAATAAAAAAATTTTCTTTTACCCTACGACTGCGCTCATGGCAGATAAAATGTGGTTCGAGCCGATTTTTTCCAGATTCTTTGGCCCGTCTCGCCGTTGGCGGAGCCGAGGCGGACAGTTATTAGTGAGCCTTAAGACCAAGTTTTCGTTCAACAATCCGTAAACGATAGTCCATCTCTTCAATTTTCGTGATAACAGCTCGGTTAATATCAGCTAAATCATTAACTTCACGACTAATGACTGTGATAATTTTATTTTCTGATGCTTCGATTTTTGCCGTCAATTTATCTTCAACATTAAAAATATCTTTTTTCAGTTCTATTCTGGTATCATCAATTTTTTTATTGATTTTACTCTCGAAACGGTCAAACATCTTCTCAATTGCCTTGAGATTATTTTTCTCCAGAGCCATAATTCTCCTTAGTACTTTTATTTTATATTACTTCAGTCTGCTGTCAAATTTGGTTTTGGACCGTGAGAGATTCGAACTCTCGACCTCCGCCTTGCAAAGGCGGCATTCTACCACTGAACTAACGGCCCATGAATAAGTTTTAAGATCTGAGAACTTAGGCCTTAGAATTATTATACCTAATTAATCCAGATATCATTCCGCAAATTTCTTTGACTTCAGTTCTCCAAAAATCATATTTTGCCTTGTTAATTAATTCTAATTCTAAACATATACTTATCAAAGGAATGCACTCAAAACCAGAACTTCGAGCAATTTTGCAAAAATTAATTCTATCTTTAGCTGATTTCCTCCCATTACCTTCTGCGATATTTAATGGAACTGATATTATTGCTCCGATAAGTTGATCTCTAATACGATTGTACTTATAATCAAATCCTTTTATCGTTTTAATTATTTCAATTGACAATCTTAACGAGCGTTGATAAACTTCTAGATTTTCAAAATTAAACTTTTCTTCCATCTTTTTACTCTCAGTCCTAAGCTCTCAGCTCTCAGTTCTTTTTACCACGCACCGGAAGTCAAATAAACCAAACTTCCTACAATCAAACCAATGGCAATGAGCTTCCAGACAGTATAAGTTCCACCCATTCCTAACCGATTTTCCGCCCAACTCATTTTTCCAATCATCCGTACCAATGGTTCAGTGTATTTCAAAATCAAAATCGCAAGACCCACACAGATAAGAAAAGTTAATATTTTAATAAATACCATATACTTATTCCTACGACAATAATTTGAGGAAATGCGCCCCAAAACCATTTTTCTTTGGGCAAATCATAATGGATTTTCTCATGCACCCATTGAATTT
>JAMCZU010000033.1 GCA_023485405.1 Patescibacteria group bacterium | reverse complement strand
GGGTATTTTTTTAACTTAGTAAAAACTTTTTCTCCATTTTTTCCAACCAAAACATATACTTTTAAGCCAGTATATTTTGTTAAGGCAGCAATCAACACCTCTGCATATTGAAAGCCTCCACCAATTTGATTTTGAATATCCATCCAAGTGACATCAAAACATATTTTATATTTATCTTTAAGATGATTGCTTTTTACCATTATTATTTTAAATTTAAATCTTTAATCTTGATCATTTCTTGTGAGAGAATATCGTAAATTTTCAAATGAGCCATTGCCTGAATGGCTTTGTCACGAGATAAATAATTAAATTGGCCACTAGAATCTCTTGAAATTCTGTATTTGCCTTGAACAAATCCACTTTTAGCATCAAATTTCTTGAAAAATTTAGAATAATCTTTTCTCACAAAGAAAGCGTCTACTCCCTCACTATCACAACCGATAAAATCATAACCCTTATCTGTGGCTAAATTGACTAAAGCTTTAAGCGATGCTCCATAATACGAACAGGAATAATGAGCTTCCAAAATCGAAAAATCTGCTTTATAAGGAACAACAACGGCTTTTTCAGAACCCAATAAACTATTGTATTCACAAATAACAATAATCGGGTAAATTGCATTGATTTCTTTCCAAACCCAATAATCATTACCATCTATATCAATACTTAAAAGACCAATATCTTTTATTTGAATATTCGATTTGATAATTTTATTAATATTATCTTTTGTGATAAATTCGGCAATAGCTGTCAGATTATGACGATAATAAATTCTATCTTTTTTAATAAATTCAATATAGTCATTTGAACCATCAATAATTAATCCTTGCCAATTATCATTTTGCAATAAAAACCGAGTGTTCGACTCTAAATAGTTAGAAGCACCGAATTCAATAAAAATTTTATTCGGAATTTTTATTCTATCAATCAAATATTGGATAATCCCATCATTACCAAACTGGGAAAAAACTTTAAATTCTACTTCATCAAGAGAATTAATTTTTTTCAAATTCTTGATACGTTCCACATGTAATTTTCCTAATAAAATAGCTAAATTTTCATATTGATTTCTATCAAGAAGAAGTTTTTCCGATAAATTTTTATTGAGATTAAGATTTAATTTGTCTCGCCATTTTTCTAAATAATTTTGAAGACTATTCATCTTTGCCTCTAGGAAACGCCGCAATAAAACAGCGACAGTTTGTCGTTTCGTTTAACAATTTAATATCATATTTATGCTCAATCAAAAATCGATAAACTTCCAATATATTATAAAGATTATGTATCTCTATTAAAAAAATTGGTTTATTTTTGATTATAAATTTCTTTGCTCCCTGAAGAATTAGATATTCAGCTCCTTCAACGTCTATCTTAATAAGAAAGGGTTGGTGATTAACTTTTAAATCTTTTGTTATATTGTCCAAAGAAGTCTGCCGAACAATGGTTTTTTTGAAATTAACTGTTTGGTAATCATTTTTGGTATAAGGAGTTTCAGCACCTTCAATATAACCACCACAACTATAACCACAATCAATTTCCGGACTGTAACCAAAATTAATTTTACCCGACTGTTTACCAATTGCGATATTAAATATTTTTATCCGAGAACTGAGATCTTTGTTTGCTTTTAGTATTTTTTGCATTCTTTTAAGATTAAAAGTATTCGGTTCAAAAGAAAATACCTTACCCTTATCACCCACTAACTCTGCAAAATACATACTATGATAACCAATATGAGCACCGATATCAAAAATTGTCTTCCCCTTCAAATCGTACTTATCCAAAAAATCAAAAAAGAATCTATCATATTGCCCTTCCAAAACTTCTTGTTGCCAATAACCATCATGCGGATCAACGAAAAAAAGCCTTCCCTTTAATTTTCCACCTTTAATCCTGTACCATTTGGGATAATATTGATATAATTTATTTTCTTTTTTTTGAAAAAGAAACAAAAATTTTGCCAGCATTAAAATTATGAATGGTGGCATTAGCAAATGGATTATTTTTAAAAACCAACTTTTTACTTTAAAGAAAAAAGTTGGTTTACCAAAATCGGCCAATTTAAGCGCTGGTTCGAAATATTCTTTTTTAAGTTCCGGATAAATTGGCAAACCAGTCTCAAAAGCATTCTTCCATTTTCTTAAGCCAAGATGATTTGGAGCAAAGAAATGACCCGACAAGGCGCTAAAACCATTTTCTTTCATAAAATCAGCTAAAGATTTCTTACTATAACGATTGCAATGCATGCCAATTGTAATTTTATATTCATCAGTTGCATCCCGAGCTTTATCTTTAAGGCCTTCTTTAATCACGTCGTTATCAACTTTATAAACGGGAGTATTAATAGCTAAAATTGATTTTTCAGACATAATTTTACCTAATAATCCCAAAATCTGGACCATTTCCTCCCGAGGAACATGTTCAACAAAATCAAGCATTAAAATAATATCTATCTTCAGATTCGTATATAATTTTTGATATTGTTTTAAAAATAAGAGGACATCTTGACAATATAAATCGGCTTGAAGCTGATAATGCCGGAGCATTTCTTCGGCAATTATTTTACTATCAAAAGAAAAATCCACTCCGATTGCCTTTTTAGCTTTTCGTTCAAGCGCATATTTGAGCGCTTCTCCTCTTCCAAAACCCAAATCTAGAACATTTCTATTTTTAAAGTTAATCCGGGAGAGAATTTGTTCGTCAATAAACCTAATCTTACCTGCTTTAAATTCTTGAAGCCCTTCAACACTGAGGCCAGTTGGATTACCATCTTGGTCTTCTCCTAAAAAATATTCTCTTGTATACATTTCCCTTAAATAACCCATTGATATCCTTACTATGATTGATTATTGATTTTTTTTGTTTCCCACGAAAACTTTGGTCTTATTACTCCAATCCAATCACCCATATATTCTTTTCTCATTTCACCTGAATCTATAACTTGGAATGAGACCAGATCTTTCAGATTAAATTCAAATTCATTTTTAAGATTAGCGATTCCGACATCTAATGAATACTGAGCATTGTTTAAGAAATTAGCAGGAATTACACAGGTACTTTTATAAAAACCTTTGGGCATTGGTTTATTAAACCACTCATCCTGAGCAAGATTCGCTGACGGTAGATTGCCAGTAGCCAAAATATACGTTCCTAAATCATTTTTCAGATGGATTGAGCAAAAAAGCTTAGCACCTGGTTTTAAATTCCAATAACCAACCTCAATTGTGATATCTTTATTGATAAAAACATTGTTGGTTACTTTGCCAGCAGAAATTATTTTAACATATCTTAATTTAACGTTAGAGCTTCCGGGTGCTGATTGAATATTTTCCCAAAAAACTTTACCACTATGCGCTTTATTTTTATTAATGTATTTTAAAATACATTTTTCGGTTTCACCAATAAATTCAATTTTTCCTTGATGCAAATACAATGATCGGTCACATAAGCTTGAGACCGCTCCTAGATTATGACTAACAAACAAAACAGTTCGACCTCCTTTGGAAACATCCTGCATTTTACCTAAACATTTTTTTTGAAATTGAAGATCCCCAACTGCCAAGACTTCATCAATAATTAAGATCTCTGGCTCTAAATTAGCCGCAACAGCAAAAGCCAAACGGACATACATTCCACTAGAATATCTTTTTACCGGCGTATCAAGAAATTTGCCAATACCAGCGAAATCAACAATTTCATCAAATTTTCGTTTGATCTCTGCTTTCTTCATTCCTAAAACAGCACCGTTTAAATAAATATTTTCTCGACCAGTTAATTCTGGGTGAAACCCTGTTCCCACTTCCAGTAAAGAAGAAATTCGACCATTAATCGTTGCTTTGCCAAGAGTTGGAGAAGTAATTTGGGACAATATCTTAAGAATAGTAGATTTTCCAGCACCATTTGCCCCAATAATACCCAGTACTTCCCCCTCTTTTACTTCAAAATTAATATTTTTTAATGCCCAAAAAGGTTTTTTAGGACCTTTTTTCTTAAAAAAATTACCAAACGAATCTTTAATAGAAAAAGAATGTTCTTGCGTTCCTAAATAATATTTTTTACCTAAATTTTCAACTTTAATTGTAATCTTTGACATAAAAATTCCTTAATTTATAAAACATCTGCAAAAGACTTTTCAGCTCGACGAAAATATATAATGCCAAGTAAAAATAACACTAAACTAATCACTAAACTAGTAAACAAAAATAACCAATTAATTGGTGCGGTATGTAGCAACGAATCCCTGCTAGTCATCACTACTCCTGCCATCGGATTCAGAAAAAGCAACCATTGATATTGTTTTGGGATAATACTAACAGGATAAATAATGGGAGTAAGATAAAGTAGTAGCTGAAGAAAGAAAGATAAAGCATAGGTAACATCGCGAAATCTAACATTTAAAGATGCCGAAACTAAACCAATACCGGTAGCCGTTAAAAAAGCAATAAGAAGAAACACGGGTAAGAGTAAAAAACCCATAAAACTTGGTGAAAAATGATAAAAGACCATCAAACCACAAAGAATTATCAAAGCAATACCAAAATCTACTAACGGTGTAATTGATGTTGATAACGGTAAAACTAACCGTGGGAAGTAAACTTTTTGGATAATATTAGCATCAGCAAGAAAAGACTGATTAACATTAAGTAAAGCAGTCGAAAAATAGTTCCAATATAATAATCCGGAAAAAACAAAAATAGCATATGGAACATTGTCAGATGGTAATTTGGCTAATTTACCAAAAAAAACAGTAAATATTATCATTGAAAATAAGGGTGAAATGATCGCGCCGGCAATACCAACTATCGTCTGTTTATAACGAATTTTGACATTTCGCATTACCAAAATATAAATCAAATCTCGATATCGCCAAATTTCATCGAGATGCAATCTTACTTTCCCTCCTGAAGGACGGATAATAGTAATGTTTCCTTTATGAGGCATTTTCTTCATTTCCCTTTCAAATCTTTGTTGTAGTCCATATCGAACCACATCGCAAACATTGTAAATTGCAAGGAAGCAATGACGCACAGCATCCAAGCAAGAAAACTGGTTTGGGGGATTTGACCATAAATAGGCCACAGATAAATAATCCTAACAAATAAAACTAACGAAATCAAACCAGCAAAAATCCCAAAAAGATAAAATAGAACTAAAGGATGAAAATCGCGAATAATATACTTTTCTTTCAACCGCCAGAAAAACATCCGGATTAACATAAGAGGAATCGTAAAAAAGACTTTCATGGGTTTTAATTTTGATTTTTCACCCACATTATAAACAGGTTCAACCGGTACATCAGCCACCTGAGCGTTGTAAACATTTAACCTGACTAAAATATCATTCGGCTGACCGTAACGCGGATACATTTTGTCCCAATCAATTAAATCAAGCATTTTTTTATTAATCGCAGTGAAACCAGTTTGCGAGTCAACTACGTGCCAATAACCAGAAGCAATTTTAGTCAGAAAGGTTAAAACGGAATTACCAAAATAGCGAGCTTTAGGCATTTTCTTAAAAGCTGTCCCCGAAAAAAGACGATTGGCTTTTGAATAATCAGCCTTGCCGGAAACCACTGGTTCTAAAATAGCCGGTAAATCTTTCGCGAGCATCTGGCCATCGCCAGCCATAACCACAGCCACATCAATATTATTATCACGACACCATTTGTAACCCGAAGCAATCGCCGCGCCAACACCCTGGTTAAAACGATGCTCAACCAAAATTATTTTTTTATTTTTCAAGTTTTTGACAATAACAACTGTTTTGTCTCGACTCTTATCGTCAATCACAATAATTTTATCAACAAAGGGAGGAGTGGTTTCAATTACCGTTGTAATTTGCTTTGCTTCGTTATAACAAGGCACAACCACTGCAATTTTTTTATTTTTATACATAGTATTTGCTTAGACATTTTTTTAAATTTTCAACCACAAAATCCACATCCTTTTCTGTCATTTGACCATATAAAGGCAAGGTTAGACTATGTCTGTAAGCAAAATAGGAATTAGGCAAGTCTCCTGGTTTGTAACCGAATTTTTGAAAGGCTTTTTGGGCATGCATGGCGTAAGTGCCAAGAGTGCTTTCAATTTTATTTTTAGTAAGATTTTTTCTTAGATCCTCACGATCAATTTTTTTGTCTAAAAGGATAACAAATGATTGGAAGTTAGTGGTATAATCCTTCGAAGGAATTGTTAACCGAATACCATCTATATTCGAAAGCTTTTTAAAATACATCTGGGCAATCCTTTGCCTGGAAGCGGTGATCTGCCTTACTTTTGACATTTGCTCTACACCCAAAGCCGCCTGAAGTTCCGAGAGACGATAATTAAAACCATTCTCAATAAATTCCAAATCGCCAGCGACATTTTTAATCCCACCATGATTTCGAAGAATTTCAAGGTGCTTTGCTAATTTAGAATTATTGGTTACCACCGCCCCGCCCTCGCCGGTTGTGATAGTCTTTCTCGGATGAAAAGAAAAGCAACCAACATCTCCCCAAGTGCCACAGAGTTTTTTTTGCCAAGCGGAATCTAAAGCACAAGCTGCATCTTCGATCACAAATAATTTATGCTTTTTTGCAATTTTTAAAATCTTATTCATCTTTGCCGGCAAACCAAAAGCATGAACAACAATGATTGCTTTCGTCTTACTGGTGATTGCTTCTTCGATTTTTTCCGGATCAATATTAAAAGAGTTTTCCTCTATATCAACAAAAACTGGTTTAGCCCCGATTTGGACCACCACGTTGCCAGTCGCCGGAAAAGAAAAATCGGAAACAATCACTTCGTCACCAGCCTTAACCCCCAAAACAATTAAGCTTAAATGCAACGCTGTGGTACAAGACGACATTGCAAAAGCGTATTTTACCCCTAAAAATTGACTTAACTTTTTTTCAAAAGTGGTTAAATATTTACCTTTGGTTAAAATACCATTTCGAGCAATTTTATCAATAGCAATTTTCAACTTTTTAGCATCAATTTCAGGTTTTATCAAGGGTATTTTAAATTTTAAATTGTCATTTTGCATTTTCTTTATACCATTCAATTGTTTTTTTAATCCCTTTTTTAAAACTATATGCTGGTTGGAATTCCAGAATTTCACGAGCTAATTTTGTACCGGCTTTATGACGACGGACATCAGCTAATCGCGCCGGTTTTTTTAAAAATTTTCCCTTATAACTCACTTCTTTAGCAATGATTTCAATCAAATCTTTAATTTTAATTTCGTGGCCGTAAGCAATATTAATTTCCAGACCACGAGATGCTTTATTTTTATAAATAGCTAAAATTCCTCGGGCCGTATCTTCAACAAAAATAAAATCCCGCGTTTGATTGCCATCACCACAAATAATTGGTGGTTGATTAGCCAGTAATCTTTTCATAGTGATGGGGATAACGGCCGCATAAACACCCTCATTTTGTCTTGGCCCATAAGTATTAAATGGTCGAGCCACCGCCACATCAAGTTTATAAGTTTTCCAATAAGACCTAACCATTAAATCCGCTGCCGCTTTGCCAGCCGCGTACAAAGTCTCTGGATCCAAGGGGTGATCTTCAGTGATAGGTGCTTTCTTGGCCGTACCGTATGCTTCCGAAGAAGAACAGTGAATCAAAGTTTGATACTTTTTCTGATGCAATAATCTTAGTAAGACACTGGCCAAATTAACATTGACCATAAAAGCATCATCGGGATCAACAAAAGAATGTTCTAAGGCTTTGGTCGCTAAATTAAAAATTACATTTATTTTTTCTTTTTTAATAATTTTTTCCATTTTTTGGAAATCTGTTGCATCCTGTTTCAAAATTATTAAATTTTTAAAGTTTTTTTGAGCGTTTTTTAAGTTTTCCCGTTTGCCTAAGAAAAAATTATCCACGACGACAATTTTTTGCGGGTTTTCTAAAATTAGCGCATCAACCAGATGCGAGCCGATAAAACCAGCTCCGCCGGTAACTAAAATTGATTTGTTCTTCAAACTCAGCATTGTCTAAAAATTTTCAAATGTTTTAACAATATATTCTAAATCCTTTTGCTTTAGTCCTGGATGAACAGGTAAAGACAGAACTTCACCAGAGATTTTTTTGGCAATCGGGGTATTAGCTTTATAACCTAAATTTTTGTATACTTCCTGTTCATTTAAAGGTAACGGATAAAAAACGGCCGTGCCAATACCTGCTTTCGTTAATTTTTCTAAAACTTCATCTCGAGAAAGATTAAATTCCGGCGTAATTCGAACGGTGTATTGATGATAAACATGTTTACCCGCCTCGACTCGCTGTCGCTTATCGATGCGAGGCGGGGCCTCTTTAGCTGCCTCTGGAACAATAATACCCTGGATTTTGCTTAAATTTTTGTTTAAAAATTTAGCATTTTTAATTCTTTGGGCATTAAATTTATTAAGTTTTTTAAGTTGTTCAATCCCAATGGCCCCTTCAAGATCAGTCATACGATAATTATAACCCAAAATATCATGATAGTATTTTATCCTAGAACCATGAGCTCTAATCAAGTTAGCTTGGTCATAAACTTCTTTCGAATCAGTTGTAATCATGCCACCTTCACCGGTGGTCATATTTTTGGTTGGGTAAAGAGAAAAAGCACCAGTGCCAAAAGAACCAACTTTTTTATTCTTCCACTCTGAACCATGCGACTGACAAGCATCTTCAATCACGACTAACTTATGTTTTTTGGCAATCGCCATGATTTTAGTCATGTCACAAGATTGCCCATACAAATGAACTGGCATAATTGCTTTGGTTTTTTTAGTAATTGCTTTTTCAATCTTTTCTGGGTCAATGTTAAAAGTTTCTTCGTCAATATCAACAAAGATCGGTTTAGCTCCGGTGTAAAGAATGGAATTTGCCGAAGCGATGAATGTAAAGGGAGTAGTAATAACTTCGTCACCTGACCCAATGCCATAGGCCCGCAAGGCCACTTCTAGTGCCGTTGTCCCTGAAGAAGTCGCGATGGCATACTTCACACCAATGAACTTAGCAAATTTTTCTTCAAATTCCTTAACTTTTGGTCCTTGAGCCAACATGCCCGACTTCATCACGTCGGTGACGGCTTTGATTTCCTCTTTACCAATTTGAGGAGAAGCAATATTCACACGCATTTGATAATCCTTTCTAAATGCTTAAGACACTCACTAATAACGAATTTTATCTAATAACTAATACTTATTTTTCTATTCGTTATTCGTTATTGGTTATTCGTTAAGATTAGTTATTAGTGTGATTATTTTCTTTTTTCGGCTAAAATTTCGAAAACATTCCAGAAGCATAAGAATTTATTTTTAAATTGAGGCTCAACCTCAATATTTTTTTGGCCAATTTGGCCATCAGAACCAATGGCTAAAATTTTAAATCCTTGTTTTTCTACTATTTTTCTTGATTCATTTTCAGTCATATAGACTCGATTTTTAATTGATTTTAAAGCCATTAAAATCAAATTTCGGTCACCCTTCTTGAAACCTTGAACAAGCATTGCCAAATACCAACCCAAACCGGCAATACTGCCCAAATAAATTTTGCCGGAAGATTTTAAAACTCGATCCATTTCTTTAAGACTTTCCAAGCGGTTAGTGTACATCCAAGCATCATAACAGATAATGTAGTCAAAATATTCATTCGAATAAGGTAACTTTTCCAATTTACCTAAACTTAATTTTAAATTTTTCCGTTTAAATTTCGTATTAATATCTTTGGCTACCGCTAAATATCTCTCGGTTGAGTCAATCCCCATTACTTCTTGATTTAAATAAGATGCGGCTATTGCCCAAACACCCGCGCCACAAGCTGCATCCAATACTTTCGTATCTTTACCCACAAAACCAATTTTTTGAATTCGCCTTTCGTAATATTTAGGTGGATACGACAGTACGCTGGCAATATGTTTTAAAGATACAGGAATTTCAATTTTCCAACCTATCTTAACCATACCTTCTTCTTTTCACCTTCTCTTGATTTTTCTTTTAATTTGTAAATGTTCTGAGGAATAACAGTTTCCAGACCACAGGCACATTGAAAAGCTATACTTTCGTCATCACTTTTAATTTTTTCTTTTAATCGTTTCCCACACTTACAAACAAAATCGTAAATTCGAGCCGGGTTACCATAAGAAAGAGCAAAATCAGGTAAATCTTGGGTGACGACTGAGCCAGAACCAATTAATGCCCACTTACCGATTGTTACTCCCGGGGTGATCACCGAATGAGCGCCAATCGCCGCCCCTTCACCAACTTTAATGGTCGAAACCTCCCAATCATCAGCCGATTTTAAACTACCGTCAGGATTAACGGCTCGTGGAATTTTGTCATTAGTAAAACAAACGTTAGGACCAATAAACACACCGTTTTCGATTAAAGCTTGATGGTAAATAATGGCCCGATTTTGAATCTTAACATTGTCGCCAATTTGTGACTCAATATCAATAAAAACGTTACTACCAATAATACAATTTTGACCAATTTTAGTATTTTCCCGAATGTGCGAGTAATGCCAAATTTTTGTCCCTGGACCAAGCTGAACATTTTCTTCGATAATAGCAGTCTTATGGACGAAGTAATCTTTCTTCTGTTGTTTTTTCTTTTTAGGCATAATATTCTTGAAAAATCCTAAATCCTAATGACTAATGTCAAATAAATTCCAAAGCTCAAATTACAAATTATTAAATATTTGGTATTTGAATTTTAACATTTTATTTGGCATTAGGATTTTGTAATTTGGATTTTCGCAAGTCTATGACTTGCGGATCATCCTATCCACTCGACAAGCGATATCTAAAGCATCAATAGCTTCACGAGCAGTCACGGCCGGCCGACCATTTTCTTTGATTGCTTTAATAAATGATTTAATTTCCGCTTTTAAAGGTTCGATATTATTAACCGCAATGGTTTTTTTATCTTGGTTGTCACCAAATTTAATCAAAAAATCGCCAAAGTCATCATAAGAAGCCATTACTTTGCTTTCATAAAAATTCAATTCTTGAGTAATATAATTGAGCTCGACATAAGCCTTTTTGCCCGAAACAGTCAGTTTTCGCACTTTCAACGGTGTGATCCAGTTAGCCATCATTACACCCGAGCCAGTACCATAATCTAGGAAGGCTTCCACATGATCTTCATGAACCGGTAGCAATGCTCTACCACCTTGAGCAATAATTTTACGGGGCAACCGCTCGAAAAACCAGTTCATAATATCAATGTCATGAACACCAATATCCACCACCACATTAACATCTTTAATTTGAGGCGGCAGTGGTCCTAAACGAAAAGTTGAGATAGAAATAATTTCACCCAGTTTGCCCGAATCAATCATTTCTTTGAGCTTCAAAACTGCTGGATTAAATCTTTCAATATGACCAACGGTAAATTTAACACCCTTTTGTCGAGCCTTGGCCACCACTTCTTTGGCATCTTTAACATTTAAAGCAATTGGTTTTTCAATCAAAACATGAGTACCTTGGGCAATACAATCGAGAGCAACTTTTTTATGCAATTTGGTCGGCACTGCAATGGTGACTAAATCTAATTTTTCATTTTTTAAGAGATCTTTATAATTTTCAAAGTATTTACACTTAAATTTTTCCGCTAGTTCTTTGCCTACCTTAGAATCGGTATCAGCAATACCAACAAGATTGATTCCAGGTATTTCCGCGTAGTTTCGAACATGATGCCGTCCCATATTACCAACACCAATAACACCTGCGTTCATATTTTTCCTCCGCCTCGTTTTACTTTAAATTTCTTTTTAAGAGATCTGATTTACCTAATTTTAATTTAGCAAATTCTACCCATTCGTCAACTTTTGTCAAGCCCTGTAAAGTATTAAAAAAGGGACCAATGTCTCCACTGGTCCCGGTAATGCTATATCTCGGCATTAGGATCAATCTGCCAAATGCCATCTTGAAGTTTCTCTAGTGCGTCCACAGTTGTTAGACACTCGCGCATTTTGGCAATAAAATCGTCGGCCGAGCGCGGTGACCAACTAGGATGGCTGTCAACCTCAACCACGGCGCCAATACAATTATTCCTAACAATATAATCCAGTTCTAAAAGCAGAGTCTGCCTTTGAATCAGATCGTTAGTATCAGTCTCGATATGAGCCGCTACTTGCCCATCTTCACTAACCAGCCGCCTCGCCCCACCAATATGGAAAAGCCGCGGTTTTAGAAGATTAAGGTATTCTTGGTAAGTTATGTTCCTCACCCCGATACTGGGATAATTTTTCTTGATTAAATACCCTGCCAAATTAGCTAATTTTCGCTGATCTTTTGTCCAATATATCTCAGAAACAGGAAAACTGGGGTAAAGACCGACAAATTCTTCTTGGCGTAGATAGAAATTCCGCGCGCCGAAAAAGTGCTCCGAATCCATCACTGTCTTGATGCCAGCTTCTTTAGTAATCCAAGGCAATTCCAAGTAACCCAATTGCATTGCCTCATAGGTTGGCAAATTTGTCTGGTTCTCTGAAAAAAGACAGTTATGAACGTTTTCGATATGGAGGATACCACCACAAAGCACGTTCAATTCACCTAAAGGTCTGAGATGATTCTTGATTGCCTGCAAAACTTTATTGGCTGTTACTCGCATGTTGTAACGTTCTAAACCTGCATAATAAGACGCTGGTTCACTGTATTGAACCGCATCCGGGTGAATAACCAATGCTTCCAAGGGATATCTTTCTTGAAAAAACAACGCATCTTCACCAGTTTGGCGTAAAAGATCGGTGAGTTCGCCACTTTTGCCAATACCGAAAGCGATCTTGAAGTTGCCCGGATGCCAAACAAGCCGACCACCTTTTTGCAAGATTCGCTCGGCACATTTTCCGTGCCAATCGTCAACTGAAATTTGATCGCTCTTAAAATCCACACCGATCGTCCAGCCTAAAGACGCAAGTTTGGGCAGCAGAACCTCCATAAAATTAAGTTTCAAACAAGAATCATCGGCTTGCCAATCTCTGTCTCCAATCGGCATAAAAAGCGCTGGTTGCATCCATTCGTCCCCCTTTGTGTTTGATTAAATTATCAAGGTAGCTCTTCAAGAAGAGCTCATAAATATAACACAGAGAATGCAAAAAGTAAATTAAAAAAAGGCCGAAAAAACTTTTCAGCCCAAAACGATAAAAATCAAGAGTCTAACTGGATAAAGCCATTCCTCAAAAATTTATCTTTGTCTTCTTGAGAACAAAAATAATACAATACACCGTCATCATCGTGGATTATTGCATCATCTCGATTAACAGACTTGCCACAAACAGAATCAAGTTCTTTATCGCCAATTGGCATTTGACAAGCCGTTGACGATAAGTTAAGTGATATTTTCCCCAAAAGTTTGTCATGAAGAACAGCTACTTTACAGACAGAACCATCTTTCATCCAGACTTTTGCTATCATAACTTCTGCCTTTTTGTAAATATCATCAGGCTTGTCGCCCGTAAGCCCTGTAAGCCCCTTGTCGTTTAGAATATCGTATAGCGAAACCAATTCTTCTTGGGAATTGGCCATAGCTTGGATTCTGATAATGTCGCTAATGCCGACTCCTAATGTGTGAACGATATCCTGCTCGATGATCTGTTTCATATAAGCTTTCGGAGGAACCTGTATATCCGGCTCGCAAAAAAGATAGTCAACGATCACATCACCAATTTTCTGCCTTTTATTTACTGCAGCTTCCATTAAGGTACACCTCCTATTGTTCGTTTAGAACATTTAATAATACTTTAAATTCTCCAAGAAAACAATACCTTTAGAGCTCTTCTAATAAAATCTCGCAAAGCTGGTAAAATGAAAGCTCGGTTTCGTTAGGGCGAAGATAATGGTAACAAGCATTATCGTAAGAAGAAGCAGTTTCAATCAGGATTGTTTCGGGATTTTGCGCTAAAATTAAACGCAAATTCTGCCGAAAAACTTGATCATCCTTTTTAATTGGCCCATGAGTAATATCTTGATCTCCTTTGACATCTTGAGTTGAACCAGTCACGTGGTAATGCTTGATTTTATTTTGCTTTAAAAAATCTGAAGACTCGATCTTTTTATCAAGATAAGGAATTAAACCTTTTTGAAGGTTAAAGCCAAAAATTTCTTTCAATTTTTTCTCATCAACTGTTTGATTTTCAACTGGTTCTTTGGGTAAATCCCGATAATTTTTCTGACGATCTAGAAAATTCAAGTTTAAAATCAAGTGCTCAAGGTCAAACAAAAGTTCAATTTTCGTTTTCTGATGGATGTAAAAACAGTCGTCTAACGAACCAATATTAGTTTGATAACTTGTTTGCGGTAAAAATCGCTCATCTTTTTTGTAATAATCGCAAAGAGTGGTGTTTTCAAAAGTAAGATGCGGAAAAATATTTTTCAACCGAGTGATTAAATCATTAGTTGAATCCAGTAATTTAAAATACTCTTTAGGCTCGCTGCGATTAGCATAACGTTGAACATACTCGCGCGCCGGCGGTTGCCACCAAATTTTTGGCCCGTGTAAATTAATATAATTTGGTTTAAGAGAAGCTATTTTAGTAAAATGCGCTAATAAAGAATGATGCTTTTCTGGATGGATGATAGTACCACTCGGTCGCAAAATCTACCGGTAAATGATAACCCCAATATAATGGCGGGGCTTCTTTAATATCTTCCGGTTCACCTTTGAGTTCAAAACCAAACTCTACCCCTTTTTCTTGTTGCAATCTACGAGCAACGGGATTTTTAAACCACAAAGCCCGCTCGGTTAATTGTTTCGAGTTGCCCGGCACAAGTAAATACAAAACCCCTCCTAAATATTCCCAATTCCCTTGTAAACAAAACCTAGTTTTCGAGTCTTTTCTTTATCGAAAATATTGCGGCCGTCAATAATGATTGGTTTAGCACGCATTAGTTTTTTTATTTTCTTGAGATCTATTTTTTTATACTGATCGTGATCAGTCATTAAAATTAAGGCTTGCGTCCCTTTTAAAACCTCTTCAAGTGGCTTTTTGTAATCTTGAATAAAAGGGTCATGAACAATAACTTCCGCTTGAGTCCGATTAATCATCTTAAGTAATGGTTCCGTCGGGGTGTTGCGGGCATCATCGGAATTACCAGCGTAAGCGTAACCCAACACGGCAATTTTGGTTCCTTCTAAATTTTTACCAATTTCCCTGAAAGCATCTTTTAATAAATGAAAGGTGTGACGAGGCATAAAATCATTAATATGACGTGATAGAGGAATTAACCGCGGTTCAATCAGATCTTTAGCGCCATAAATTAAAAGCCATGAGTCTTTGGGAATACAGTGACCGCCGACACCGGCACCTGGTAAATGCATTTGCCGTAGAGCTTCTACTCTAGTATCACCTCTTTTTTTACAATTATTAATTAGACGCCTAACTTCCCAAACATTAGCCCCCATGGCTTCGCAAAGCAGAGCCATTTCGTTGGCAAAAGCAATTTGGACATCGCGGTAAGTATTTTCACCAGATTTAACAATTTCAGCGGTCAAACAATCTGTTTCTTCAATCTCACTTTTAATAATATATTTATATAATTTTTTAGCTATTTCGCTGGCTTTTTGATTCATGCCACCTAGGACTCGATTGTAGTTTTGAATGTTTTCAAGTAGAAATCCAGGCATTAACCGTTCCGGACAATTGGCTAAAAGAAAACCTTTATTCACCATTAGACCTGATTCTTGTTCCAAAATTGGTTTAACCACTTTCTTCATCGTACCAGGGGCAATTGTTGACTCAACAATCACTAATGTCCCTTTTTTTAAGTTTTGGCCGATATCTTTGAGGGCGCTGCGCATAGCAACATAGGCTGGCTCATGAGTTTCTTCTTCAACCGGTGTTTCCACCGCCACAATAATCACGTCGGCTTGATGATAGATTTTAGGATCAGTTGTTGCTTCAAAATTACCCTGATGGTGAACAGTTTTAATTAATTCTTTTAAGCCTGGTTCTTTACCTTCGATCGGGTTTTTACCAAGATTTATTTTGGCAACTTTTTCTTTACCGCGATTAACACCAAAGACTTTAAAACCAGCTTGCGCAAAAAGAAGTGCTACGGGTAATCCAACATAGCCCAAACCACAAACTGCGATAGTCGTATCTTTTAATATCTTCATAGACTTTATCTTAAAACTAAATCTTTAATACTGTCAAGGAAGAAAATTTCTAATTTCTAAACCCTAATTTCAAATAAAATATCCAATGATTAAATGTCAAATGTCTAATTTTTAACATTAGGGTTTTGACATTTAAATTTTTATTTGTCATTTGTAATTAGGATTTTGTCATTTTCTTTTATCCTTTAGCAATCACTAACCCCCACACCTTTTTCGCCCCATTCTCTCTTAAAACCAGGGCACACTCTAAAAGTGTTGTACTAGTAGTTGTAATATCGTCAACTAAAATAATTGTTTTACCATCAATATTTTTTCCAGGAAAAAATTCAAAAACATTTTTTAGATTCTCTCGTCTCTCTGAACCTCTTAAATCAACTTGTCTTTTAGTTCGACGAGTTCTTCTGAGAACCTGATCAAATGGCAACGACAATTTTTCAGACATCACTTTGACTAAAATTTCAGCCTGGTTGTAACCACGGCGACTCCGACGTAACCAATGTAAAGGCACAGGTACAACTAAAAAATCTTTTTTTAAAGTTAAGTTTTCCAAAGTGGCATCGGCTAAAATTTGCCCTAAAAAATCTCCGAGCTCTAAAATATGATTATATTTAAAATTATGAACTAATTCTCGAATCGGTCCCTCTTCAAAATAACAAGCCACCATTATTCCCGCGAGGTCTTTTCCTTTACATTTCGAGCAGAATTTCCCTTGTCGCGAAACCCGACCACAGCCTGGACAAACCTGGGTTTTCACCAAAATAATTTTTTTCTGACAAGCGCGGCAAAGCCAACTGCCTTCTTTACCACAATCAAAACAAAACTTTGGAAATATCAGATCCAAACAAAATTTTTCGGCAAGATTTATTTTAGTAAGATTTCGCTTTAAAAATTCCCACGTTACCGCTGGCATAGACTAAATCAAATCCTTTGATACTACCGGTATTATTCCAAAGAAGATAAATTGGCCAATATTTTTGGCCTTTAGCGTACTCAAAACTGGTCCTCGAAAATTGTTCTGACCAAGCATTAGTAATAATAAAACGGTTATCCATCTCAAAATTACTTAGTACTAAACCTCGGTAACGATTATCAACCAGAATAACTGAACCTGACGGCGTATTTTGATCGAGCCATTTAATACAATTCAGAGTGTTGTCGATTCTAGAAATTCCCACTGAATTATGAATCATTGTCCGAGGAAAATATTCATTAAGGGCATCATTGGCTAGTGGCGGTGTAGCCTCACTGTAGCTCGAGGTTAAAAAAGGCCAAACTTGCCTAATTTGTAAGGCAAAAAAACCAAACCAAAATAGAGCAGCCAAACTTAAAGTTAAATATTTTAACTTTTTGATCTTTTTGAAATTAAGAAGTTTTCCTAATTGAAAAACACCTTCAACCGTATAGCAAGCGAAGGGAAAGGCCAACATTATTAGCCATCGTTCCCATACAATAATCCCTGTCCCAGAAAAGAGTAAGGCCGAAAAAGTACCGATCAAAAGCCAGAGGGTCATCGCCGACAAAATCAATTGTTTTCGAAGTAACCAAAAACCATAAAGGGCAAAGGGTAATAAAAATTGATAACAAAGCAAGAAAAGACCAGTCACAATATTAAAAAATTCTTGATAAGGCATTGTCTGTTGATATTGAAAAAGGTATCGCCAAATAAGATAGTTACTTTCAGAGGTAAAAATTACATGGGGATTATAAAGAACTTGACCTGAGGAGCTGACAACTAAACCAAAGATAAGCCCTACCACTGCTAAGGGACCAGCAACCCAAAGAACTTCTTGGAATTTTTTTTGTCTTGAAAGTGAGTAGATTTTAACCAATAAGACTAAAAACAAAATGACCGTTACTAATTCATTCGACAAGACAACTAAAAGACAAAATAAAACAAATAAAATTAAATTTTTAATTTTACGAAGATGATCGAGATTAATAAGAGCCAAAAAGAAAAAGATTAGACCCAGCTCATTTCGATATAAATCCCAGCTTAAACGCAGAGTCGCTAATTGAAAGACAATCAAAAGACTAGCCAAGATTGCTTTTAGTTTGCTAAATTTTAGAAAATAACGAGTCCAAAAATAAAAACTTAGAGTGAGTCCACCAAAAAGCAAAGGTCCAAAAATTTTCACAATAAATTCTGGTGGTAAGCCAGCTAATTTAAAAGGAAGGAAGACAAAATAAATTAAATTAGCCGTTTTAAGCCAATTAATTAAAGGACCTTGATAAGTCGCTAATTCCGCCACATAAGTGTTAAAAGTATCGTAGCCAATCGGCCAAACTCCCGCTTTAATTTCGGGAATAATCCTAATTAAAATAGCTAGAAAAAAAATAGCAAAAGCAATTACAAAATCTTCAGCAAAAAAAGCCTTAATTCCTTTTGTAAAACCTTTGATAAACCCTCCTACTTGTTAGCTTCTTCAAGTACTTTAAGTGACTCTTTTGCCGCTTTCTCCCAAGAAAATTTTTTGGCTTGTTCAAGTCCGCGCGTAGCAAGTTTTTGCCTTAATTTCTCTTTTAAGATCACTTCTTTAATCGCTTGGGCAATTTCTTCTTCGTTTTTCTCGTCAAGAAGAATGGCACTACTGCCAACTACTTCTGGCAACGAAGAATCATTAGAAACTATCACCGGTATACCACAAGCCATTGCCTCCAGCGGTGGTAAACCAAAACCTTCATACAAAGCCGGATAAACAAAAACACTGGCCTTATTATAAATATAAGGCAAATCCTCATCTAAGACAAATCCCGTAAAAATAACATCATCTTTTAAATTTAGATTTTTAATACTTTGATAAAGTTCGCTATTATTCCAACCTTTAGCCCCGACTAAAACTAATTTATATTCTTGCCTTAAAGTATAAGGAAGTATTGCATAAGCCGCTACGAGTGTTTTGAGATTTTTCCTTGGTTCTAGTGTTCCCACTGAAAGAATATATTTAAGTTTAGGATCAAAATAACGACCAACTATCCTGTTTACTATGGCGTTATTTTTAATTTTTCTAAATCTTTCGTCGGCCGCTTCATAAATAATTTGAATTTTGCCTGGTTCAACTTTTAAAAATTCCTGCAGATCATTTTTTGTCGCTATTGACGGCACAATAATTTTTTTTGAATTTTGAACCGCAATTTTGTGTCTTTTAAGATAATAATTAGTCAATTTCTTTCCTCGATGTTCGGGAAAACGCAAAAAAACAAGATCATGAACCGTCACCACGGAATTTTGAAAACCATTTTTGGGAATACCTGAAGCATAGGGCGCAAAAAAAACATCAATTTCGTCATAAATAAGTTTTTTAACAGGAAATCCTGTGACTGTCAAAAATTCATACCAACGAGCCGGGATGGGCAAAATTTTATAAGTCACATTTTTTGGTTTCGGCTTTAGGAAGTCTTGAATAATTTTTTCTCTTTTAGCTCGATGACGTAAAAAAGAAAAATACAAAAAATATTGATTTTTACGATCAATTTTTAATAAATTTTTAATTAAGTTTTGGGTGTATTTACCAACACCAGCCCGTTCAAAAATTAAACAGTTAGCGTCTATGCCAATATTCATAACTGGTTAATATTTTAGCACAAAAATAATTTATCTGACAGTAAAGTTAAAAGCAACCTCACTCCCAAACCAGGTGACTCCTTCCATCACGGGTTGGAATTTTTCTTGATAAGTGCCGGCGGCAGGTGCCGTAATTTGCATTGAGAAAACACCAATCCGACCAGGTAGTACTGACGAGCTAAGCATATGCCAACGGCCATTACCACCAGTAAAAACACTGTTTCGATCACGAGGTCCACTGTTGCCTAAGTAAACCGGGTTAGAACCTGTATTTTTCCAAGTAGCTGACCCAGTATTTTTCATATAAACATAAATAGTTAGCTTTTGCCCTGATCTAAGTGAAGATGCCCCAGTTTGTGTGACATATTGAGCATCGTAATCGTTACCAGACTGGCTGCCACCTTTTGACCCAGTAGCGCCAAGCTTATTCTTAGCTGATGTACTTTTACTAACTGCTGTCTTCGTCTTAGTCGCCTTTGAAACATAATGAAAAGCCTTGTAACGATAATAAATATTATAAAAATTTTCGTTACCAGAAAGATGAGGCGTGTAGCGATATAGAGCCGAGGTCGCTCTGGTGGCAAAACGTACTGAAGTATCATCAATAATCATCGTTCGACCAACACCCCAAGTAGCATCACTGCCGGCAAGACCGTAGTTATGTTTTAATTGCCAAGCACCATTGTCTACCTGTTTGGTAAAACCTTTATATTTGACCACGTCCGGATCGTCTAATGAACAACTGTCACAAACAGCATAACCCATCGCCCAATTGACTCGATAATCAAAATTATAATTTGATTCCACTAGGCTCTCTTCTTTTTGGATAGTGGCCAAAATAACATACGGACTAATACCATTAGAACGAGCGGCATCAGCAATAATTTGAGCGGCGCTGCGACCACCTTCCGAAAAAGCTCGAAGCCTTGTGCCACCTTTGGTATTTAAAAATGATTGAACACCGGCGGCATCCAAAACGGTAGAATTAACAAACTCGACATCGGGCATAATATTACCAGCGCTATAAGCAGCGTGAGCCAATTTGACTTCACTAAAAATTGAGACCGGAACAATTAATAAGACAACGACTAAACTAACAAGGGTTCTTTTCAAAATCCCTCCATTCATTTATTTAATTATTGCTCCTTACTAAAAATTTGTCAAATATAAAAACCCGGGGGCTTAATCCCGGGCACAAATGATTTTTCTTAATTCATTAGTAGCTAGTATATCCTGTAACTTGATAAGAGCACTTCTTTCAAGCCTCGATACTTGCATCTGCGAAATGCTCATTTTTTGACCAACTTTTGTTTGTGTCAAGTTACCAAAATAACGATAGTAGATAACCTTTTTGCATTTTGAATCAAGTAAGTCAATTGCCGCAAAAAGTTCATCGTGTTCAAACAAATTAGACAATAACTGATCTTCGTCAACCAAACTATCAATCAGAGAAAATGTTTGACCGCTTTCTTCGTCGTAAAACGATTCATTAAGAGAAACTGGCCAAAAAGCGTTCATTGCCTGTAACGCTTCATGAACATCGTCCTCGCTGATATCCAATTTAAGCGCTAATTGACGAATATCAAATTGTCCATTTGTTTCCTGCTCCAGTTCATTAATGGCTTGTTTAACTGTCAAGCAATATTCCTGCATTTGCCGTGGGACATGAAACCGCCAAGACATATCTCGAAAATATGTTTTTATCTTGCCGATAATAGTTCTTGTAGCAAAAGTCGAAAACTTAAATCCATAATTTATGTCATACCGATCAATCGCGTTGATAAGGCCAATTATCCCCACTTGTAATAAATCCTCGAGCGGTTCGCCACGATCAACAAATTTCGAAGCCCAATACCTAACAAGAAATTCGTGCATTCCAACCAACTGATCTCTTGTTTTTTGATCACGGGTTTGGGCGTAAATCCGAAAAAGTTCCGTTGATTTATTTTCAAAATCAGCCTTACAGATCGCGCTTTTCATTGTTTTCTCGCCTTCCTTTCTGATGTTAAGATACAAATTTATCACTTTTGAAGATAAAAGTAGCATAACAAAGCTCGCCTTATCCGTCAAGATAAAAACTTGACCAAAAATTGCCAATGCGAGTATAGTAGAAATATAACAATGTAAATGACAAAATCCTAATTACAAATGACAAATAAAAATCTAAATGTTAAAATCCTAATGTCAAAAATTAGACACTTGACATTTAATCATTGGACATTTTATTTGAAATTAGAAATTAGGATTTAGAAATTTTAAGGAGGTTTTATGACTGAAGATAAATTAGCAAAAAATGCTGATTGGATGGAAGATTACGAAGGCCAATTGGCGGTGGATGTTTTTCAAACTGAAGATAATGTTGTCTTGAAAGCGCCACTAGCTGGTGTAAAGCCTGAGGATTTAGAACTCTCAATTACTGACGAAGTCGTTACCATCAAAGGTGAAAGAAAAGAAGTGGAAGAGATTAAGCGTGAAAATTATTTAGCCCAAGAGTGCTATTGGGGCGCTTTTGCTCGCTCTTATGTTTTGCCCATGCCCGTGACCAGTGAAAAAGCTCAAGCAACACTTAAAAACGGCATTCTGACGATCACCTTGCCTAAACAAGAAAAAACCAAAGCCAAAAAGATTGAAATAAAAACGGAGTAAATTATATGAAAATAAGAAAAGCCGTGATTCCGGCGGCTGGTTACGGCACCAGGTTTTTGCCAATGACCAAAGCTTCACCTAAAGAAATGTTACCAATTATTGATAAACCAGTGATTCAATATGTTGTTGAGGAAGCCGTCGCTTCCGGTATTGAAGATATTATTATTGTAACTGGTTACAACAAACGAGCCATTGAAGATCATTTTGATCATGGTTTGGAGCTGGAAAATTATCTTGAAAAAGCCGGTAAGCTTGAACAATTAGAAGAAGTTCGACGAATTGCACGTATGGCTAATTTCATTTACATCCGCCAAAAAGGACCTTACGGCAACGGCACACCAATCTTAAATGCCGAAGCAATTATTGGTAACGAACCTTTTGCCGTGCTTTGGGGCGATGAATTTATCTACGCTAAGCCACCAAGGCTTCAACAAATGATTGATGTCTTTGAAAAATATGGCGATCCGGTCATTTCGGCCGTCAGAATTAAAGAAAAGAAAGATTTAGCTAAATACGGCATTGCTAAAATTAAAGAAATTGAAAATAAAGTCTTTGAAATTGAAGAAATTGTCGAAAAACCTGAACCAGATAAAGCCCCTTCAAAT
>JAMCZU010000017.1 GCA_023485405.1 Patescibacteria group bacterium | reverse complement strand
ATGAAATTTAATGAAAGAGTGTTTTTTATACAAAAAAGAGGGTGATTACATTTCCTGTCAAACTTGCAATCACCGTTGTCGCATCGCGCCTTTTAAAAGAGGAATTTGCGGTGTCAGAGAAAATCAAAAGGGCAAACTCTATCTTTTAGTTTACGGTCGAGTAATCGCTGAAAATATTGATCCCATTGAAAAAAAACCACTTTATCATTTTTTACCTGGCACCAAATCACTCTCTATTGCTACCGTTGGTTGTAATTTAAGATGCCTCTGGTGTCAAAATAGCGATATCTCTCAATGCACCAAAGATGAAACCAGCCGCTCTGAAATTGTTAATCAAATCGGTATTGAAATGGAACCGGCTCAAATTGTCGAAGATGCTTTAAAAAATCATTGTCCTTCAATTTCTTATACCTATACTGAACCAACAATTTTCTTAGAATTTGCCCTTGATACAATGAAATTAGCCCAAAAAGCAGGTTTGAAAAATATTTGGGTTTCTAATGGTTACATGACATCCGAAACACTAGATTTAGTCAGTCCATATTTAGATGCAATCAACATTGATCTTAAGGGATTCAATGAAGAAAAATATCTTAAATTTACTAGTGCCAAATTACAACCAATTTTAACAAACATTAAAGAAATTTATAGGCGAAAAATTCATTTGGAAGTTACAACCCTTATTGTTCCTGGAGTAAATGACGACGAAAAACAATTGAAAAACATTGCCAAATTTTTAGCTGGTATCTCTCCTAAAATTCCTTGGCATATTTCCAGATTTTTCCCAGCCTACAAAATGAATGATGTGCCACCCACCCCAATCGAAACCTTAAAACTGGCCGAAAAACTTGGCAAAAACGCCGGTTTGAAGTATATTCATTTAGGAAATGTTTAAACTATTTACCTCCACCTGGCAGGTGGAGGCTTGGTAAAATATTAATTTATTATTAATTTTTTAATTTTTGCTAACTCTTTTTGATAAGAAATTTGATCGTTGACAAATTTACGATATAATAATGGCTTAATTTCAAAAAAATCCTCGAATTGAGAAATTTTTTCATAGTCGCCTTGCTTAAAAATATATTCTTTATAAGACGAATATGGCCAATCTTCTGGTGTATTAACTATCGAAGCAGTAACAGGATTAAGATGAATATATCTTGTAAGATGTAACAATTGCTCGTTATCATCAACTAAGACATTCTTAAATTCACTTTCCCACAAAGGACCTTTTCTTTTATGCTTAGTATTAAAATAACGAGTATAACTATTTAAAACATTGCTTAGATAAATAGAAATTCCATTTTTTACTAATTGTTTAACAATAAGATGAACATGGGTCGGCATGAAACAGTAAGCGATGACTTGAACTAATTTTTCTTTATCCTTGGAAATAATGCTAAAAAAATTATCAAATCCTTCATTAATAACTCCCCGTAATTCAATAAAAGCAGAAAATTTAAGCTCATTTTTTATTTGATAATATTTTAAAAGATGTTTTATTCTTAAAAAATCATCATCCTGATTGAATATTACAAACCCAGCAATGCTCTTACTAAAAACATGATAAACTTCTCCAGTAACTAAAGGATTTTTTCTCATCTTACTTTTAATATAACACATTCTTTACCCTTACCTCCACCTGGCAGGTGGAGCTTTGGTGGAGCTTCGAGCTTCGATTAGATATGATATAATTATCTTAATATGAAAATTAAACTTGCGAATTTGATTTTAGAAAATCCGGTTATTCTAGCTTCCGGTACTTTTGATCAAACAATTGCCAATATTATTGATCTTAATAAATTAGGAGGCTTGGTAACAAAAACCATTACACTAAAACCAAGGGCTGGTAATCCTCTGCCCCATATTATTAAAACTAAATATGGTTTTTTAAATAGTGTCGGCTTAAAAAATCCTGGCATTGAAAAATACCTAAAAAACGAATTACCTTTTTGGAAAAAATTTAAAACAAGAATTATTCCAAGTATTGGCGGTCATACTGAAAAAGAATATATTGAACTTGCCAAAATATTAAATAAAAATGTGGATACTATTGAGGTTAACATTTCCTGTCCAAATGTTAATTGCGGCGGGATGGCTTTTGGGCAAGACCTAAAAATAGTCAAAAGATTGATCACAAGTGTCAGAAAACAATTTAATGGCAATATTATTGTCAAATTAACCCCCCATGTCACCGATATTATCTCTTTAACAAAAATAGCTTTAAAAAGTGGTGCTGATATTATCTCCCTCACAAATACTTTTTTAGGTATGGAAATTGACCACAAGAAAAAGAAAGCTAAACTCGCAAAAAAATTTGGTGGATATTCTGGACCAGCGATTAAACCAATTTCTTTGCAATTAGTTTGGCAAGTTTACAATAAATTACGATGTCCTATAATAGGTGGTGGAGGTATCTCCGATTTCGATGATGCTTTAGATTTTATTATGGTAGGGGCAACCGCCATTTCGATTGGTAGCGGAATGTATTTAGACAGAAAATTACCAGAAAAAATCGCTGAAAAATTCGAAAAAATTAATACTAATAAAATTAAAGGAATAATTTAATATGTCACTTAATTTTGCTGCTATTTCACCTCATCCACCAATTATCATTCCTGAAATTGGCACAGCGGAAGATTTGCAAAAAGCGGCCATGACCGTGCAAGCAATGAAAAAAATGGCTTTTGCTTTTCAAAAGGCGGAAATAGATACCTTAATTGTAATCTCGCCTCATATGTTAATTTATCCCGATAAATTTAATATTTGTGGAATGAAAAAATTATTCGGCTCGTTTGCTAATTCTGGCGCGCCAGAAATTATTGTTGAAGCTAATAATAACTTAGACCTAGCCCATGAAATTGATCGGCAATGCAATATTGGACAAATCAAATCTCTTATTTACGACAATGAAGGTGAATTTTTTGAACTTGATCATGGTATCATGGTACCCTTGTACTATTTAAATAGCCTTCAAGAATCCAGCTTTAAAGTTGTACCTATCGCCTACTCTAATCTTAGCCGAGCAGATCATTTTTCTTTTGGTGAAATAATCCAAGGCGTTTGTAAAAAATATCCTGGTCGAATTGGCATAATTTCCTCCGGCGATCTTTCACATCGTCTTAACCATGGTAGTTCGGAAGAACTAAAAGCCGGTCGAGAATTTGACCAAAAACTCGCCAAAGATTTAGAGCAAAACAATACCCAGGAAATTTTATCCTACGATGAGGATTTTGTTGACCAAGCTGGTGAATGTGGTTATCGTTCGATCTTAATTCTATTAGGTGCTCTTTCTGGTCTTCAGGTTTCTCCTAATATTTTATCTCATGAAGGACCCTTCGGAGTCGGCTATTTAGTCGGAAATTATACCATCCCAGAGTAATTATGGATATTTATATAAAACTCGCCAAACTTACAATTTACGAATATTTAAAAAACAACCGTTTACCCGAAAAAAAAGAAATACCCGTAGAACTCTTGAATATTCATGCTGGTTGTTTTGTTTCATTACATTTAAAAAAAGACGGTAATTTAAGAGGCTGCATTGGTACAATTCTACCTACTTGCAAAAATTTAGGCGCAGAAATTATTAATAATGCCGTGGCCGCTTGTCAGGATCCTCGATTTGAAGAAGTTAAAATCCGTGAATATGATGATTTAGATATTCAAGTTGATGTTTTACAAGAACCAGAACAAATTAATTCAGAAGAATCTCTTGATCCTAAAAAATACGGTGTAATTGTAAAGGCCGCTGACGGACGAACAGGCCTTCTTTTACCAGATTTGGAAGGCGTTGACAACGCTAAAGATCAAATCGCCATTGCTCGCCAAAAAGCGGGTATTTCAAATGATGAAATTGTTTATTTATACCGATTTTTAGTGACTCGACATAAGGAAAATTAATGCAAATAGCACAAGTTGTCCCTAAAACACGGACTCAAAAGAGGGATATTTTTGATTATGCCATTCCACCCAGACTCTTACCTTATGTCCAAATCGGCATATTAGTAGAGATACCTTTTCACGGTCGTAAACTCCAAGGTATTATTGTTGATCTTAAAAAATCATCCTCTGTCTCTCACCTTTCGTCTCTTAGCTCTATTATTGACCCGGAGCCAGTCGTAGATAAAACTCATATTGAGTTAGCAAAATGGATGTCCGATTATTATCTAGCACCTTTAGGTAAAACACTATTTGAAAACATTGTTTCACCCGCCAAAAGAATGATTAAAAATAAAAATTTCAAACGTTCAATAATTTCTACCTCAACAACAAATACTAAACCTCGCAAATCTTCTCAATATCTTATTATGGGTGATTTTTCTAATCGTTTAAAATTTTATCTTCAAGCGATTAAAAAAACTCTTGCTCAAAAAAAATCAATTATTATTTTAATCCCCGACCTTTCAATGCTCCATTTCTTTACAAAAATTTTACCTGTACCCTATTCAGCTATTCATTCAAAAATGACCTCCACCCAAAGATGGCTTGAATGGGAAAAAATTCGTCAAGGAGAAGTTAAAATTATCATCGGCTCAACATCCGCACTCTTTGTTCCAACAAATAATTTAGGCTTAATTATCATTGATCAAGAAGAAAACGAAACTTATAAAAATGATCGCTCCCCCCGTTTCCACGCCGTTAAAGTAGCTGAAACTTTATCTAAGTTGACGGGCGTCAACTTACTTTTAGGCTCATTGACACCAAGGGTTGAGTCTTATTTTTTGAGCTTACAAAATACTTATATTCTCAAAAAAACTATTAAAATAAAACAGCCACACATTACTATTGTTAATAATGTTCGAAAATTTCAAACAATTAGCATTCCTTTACAAGAAAAAACTGAAGAGAATTTAAATCTCCATAAAAAAATCATCTTGGTTTTAAATCGTAAGGGAGAAGGTAAAAAATATACTTGCCCTGATTGCCATTGGGTGGCGCTTTGTCAAAAATGCGGTTTACCACTGGTCATACAAGGTAATAAGCTAGTTTGTTTTAGATGCGAAAAAGAAACCTTACCACCAGAGCAAT
>JAMCZU010000001.1 GCA_023485405.1 Patescibacteria group bacterium | reverse complement strand
TGTAACCAATACCAATAATCATGATTGCACCCATAACTTTAAAAAATGGTAGAGCGCAGATATTTTCAAAGCCAAAATAGCGCAATATCCAAGCGGCAAACGCAAAACCGCAGATTAATACTCCGAATAGAATAAAAGCCAGCCCCACCCCATGGAAAGAGATTTTATCATAGTCTCTTTTTGAAAACATTTTTCCTCCTAATTACATTATACACCAATATGATATTATTAAATAAAGGATTTATTTATGGCTTTAGCGAAGGTTTATTCAGCGGCTGTGGTCGGACTTGAAGCGATGCCGGTAGAAGTGGAAGTTGACATTTCCAATGGCCTTCCTTCTTTTACGATTGTTGGCTTGCCGGACAAAGCGATTGAAGAATCAAAAGAAAGAGTGCGTTCGGCCATTAAAAATTCTGGGGTGCAATTCCCCACCAAAAGAATCACGGTAAACTTAGCGCCAGCCGATATCAAAAAAGAGGGGCCAGCTTACGATTTGGCGATTGCTCTGGGAATTTTAGTGGCAGCTGAAATGATTCCGTTAATTGATAAAAATATTTTATTTGTAGGTGAATTGTCACTCAACGGTAATTTGCGTCATATTAACGGCATCTTGCCGATTACTAGTTCTCTCCAGAAAAAATTTAAAGAAATAATTTTACCAATGGTTAATGCGTCGGAAGCCGCTCTTTCAAAAAATATTATTATTCGGCCGGCTGAAAATTTGAAAGATTTAATCTTTTATTTTAAAAAAGAAAAAAATCTATCAACGTACACCAAAAAATTTAAAATCCCGGCCCCGGAAAAAAGTGAATTTGATTTTGCCTATATTAAAGGTCAGGAACAGGCCAAACGGGCCTTGGAAATTGTGGCGGCGGGTAATCACAATGTTTTTTTCTTTGGTCCACCGGGAGCCGGAAAAACCCTTTTGGCGCGAACGCTACCCTCAATTATGCCCGAAATGACCGATGAGGAAACTTTGGAAGTCACTAAAATTTATTCGGTCGCCGGACTTTTACCGGCCGATTTGCCGGTGATTAATTTTCGACCGTTTCGTGCGCCGCATCACACTACTTCGAATGTGGCTTTGGTAGGTGGTGGTACTTATCCTCGTCCGGGTGAAATTACATTGGCTCATCGGGGCGTTTTATTTATGGATGAATTTGCTGAGTTTCCGCGGTCAGTTTTGGAAAGTTTGCGTCAACCACTCGAAGATGGTATTATCACTGTCTCGCGGGCACAAGGCTCTTTACAATTTCCAGCCAAATTTATTTTGATTGCGGCGCAAAATCCTTGCCCTTGTGGTTATTTAGGCGATACTCAAAAAAACTGTATTTGCACGCCATCTCAAATTTCGAGATACCAAAAAAGAATTTCAGGGCCACTTCTTGACCGAATTGATATTCATATTGAAGTGCCACGACTAAAATATGAAAAACTTTCCGACGAAAGTATGGCAGAATCCTCTGAAAAAATTCAAAAAAGAGTAAGTTTAGCGCGGCTGGTAGCTCAAAAAAGATTCAAAAAAGCCAATGCCGAAATGACACCAAAAGAACTAAAGATTTATTGCCAGCTTGATGAAAGATCAAAAAATCTTTTGCGTCTAGCCACCAGTCAATTCCATTTATCGGCCCGCCAATATTCCCGAATTATTAAAGTAGCGCGGACGATTGCCGATTTAGAAAATGTTAAAAATATTTCATCTGATCATATTGCCGAAGCGTTGCAATACCGACCAAAAGAACAAAGTATGTATTAGCTGTTATTTGAAGTATATAATAGAATAAAGGAGGAAATATGAATAACCAAAATTTTTCTGAGTCTCGAGGGTCGAATAATAAACCAGTAATAATTAGAAAAGACCACTCAGCAGTCATCTATTTATTTTTTGCAATAGTTTCTCAGATATTAATTATACTTTTTGCTTTTAATGCTATAGCTACAAAATCTAATGACTTGATGTTCGTTGGGTTTTTTTATTTGTTTGTAACTTTTGTATTATCAGCCATCTCGTCAGTATTTTATCTATTATTATTTAGAGTTAGAAAAATAAGTTTGTGGTTTACTATATTAACCTTCTTGGCTTCTCTCGCGATATATTTTTTAAGTTTTAACTATTTAGCACCTTCGTATTATAGATGGCAAGATAATAGAATTATTAGAAATTTCATTCAAAATATAAATAATAATGTTCAGATAAGCCAAGAAACTACCGATCAACCAATTAGTTTTGATAAAAATTCTGCCATCTTTAATCTTGCCAATCAGTACTATACTTATAACTACACAACAAGCAGTTTCCAAAAAATTAATCAAATACAAAAAAATGTTGTATTTTCTAATGATAAAAATTATTTTGCTTTAACATCTAATTCCGAAACAGGAGTTATAAATATATTCAAAAATGGTGATAGCCAATATTGGAAAATTAACCTCCTTAATATTAGAAATGAACAAGTAAAAGTATTTAGTGAAAATTCCCAATATTTTTTATTTAGCATGGACGATATTAAAGGTCAAAACCCTATTTTAGGTAGAAGAGCTGGTTATGGTATTGTTAATCTCAAGACTAGCCAAGTAGAGTTTATTGAAACGAATCAAATTGATAATAAAATTAAGGAATTGTGGCCAGGCTACTCTGGTTGTAACATTGGTGACATAGAGGCTAAGCTATATAATCCGAAAACTTTGGACTGTCCATATTATAAAAATGATAATTTGTATCGAAAAGCATTTGAATATAATAAACAAATGTTTGGGCCTAGTACTTCTCCGATGCCCATAATTGATCAAAATCAAGAATGGCAATACACTGTAATGGACACCAATTATGATACCACCAATATTAAACAAGAAGCGATTTTTAAAATTAATTTAAAGACTAACGAAAAAGATCTAATTTTTGGTCCATTTTCATCTGACGATGGAGCGATTACGCATGAGTTATCTATAGCGAACAATAATCTATTCTTTCTCTTTAATTCAAAAAAACCAAAAGAAAGTGTCCAAATTTATGGTTACAATTCTGATAAAGGTTTACAAAAATTATTTGAGACAGGTTCGCTTTCTAATTTTAGGCTAGTTGCTGAATAATTTAAAGTTTTTAGTATCTTATTTTTAAAAAACTATCGGCGCGTCAATATTCCAGAATTATTAAAGTAGCACGGACGATTGCCGATTTAGAAAATGTTAAAAATATTTCATCTGATCATATTGCCGAAGCGTTGCAATACCGACCAAAAGAACAAAGTATGTATTAGCTGTTAATATTTAGAACTCTAAAAATTTGATTACCAGCTTTAAGTAGAATATTTGTTCTGGCATCAACAATTGATAGGCTAATAATTAAAATAATAATTGAACCAATAATAATCGCCGATTTTTTAAGATCTTTTTTGGTATAAATTAAGGATTCACTTTCTAATGTGGCAGTAGCAACAGCTGGTGTTGTTGATAAATTTTGAGTCGGACTAGCAATTGGCGCGACGGGTTGCTTCGAAGTGACTGGTTTTTGACTTTGTTGGTTTAACTCTTCCAAAATCTGGGCTTGAATGCGTTTATGAAATTTTGATTTATTTTTTTTACTCATTTTTGTCGTTACACTCCTTTATATAAACTTGTTTCAATTGATATTATAAGATAGGTATTTTATCTTTACAAGTGGTAATTGCTTTGATATTATAGAGCAAGGTTTACTTTTGGTATAATGCTTGTACTTTAAAAAATTGAACTGTTGTGATATTCTAATAATTAGAGGAGCAATAGTTTAATATGCGTAACGATAAACATTTGGCTATAAAATTAAGAGAAAAAGGTAAGAGTTACAGTAAAATCAGTAAAGAATTAGAAATACCAAAAACCACTTTATCTAGTTGGTTTTCCGAATTAGAGTGGTCAAAAACTATTAAAGAAGAATTATCAAGAAAAGCAAACTATATTGCCAAGAAAAGACTTATTAGTTTTAATAAGGCACGTAAACAAATGTGGGAGGAATGGCGAGAAAAAGCTCGTCAACAGGCAAGAGATGATTTTTCTCAACTTGTTAAAAATCCTTTATTCATTGCTGGAATTATGTTGTATTGGGGAGAGGGTGATAGCAAAATAAAAAATCCTTTTAGATTGTCCAATACAGATCCAAGAATGATAGCTTTGTATACTAAATTTTTAATCAAATCCTTGAATATTCCGAAAGAAAATTTACGCTCCACCATTATTTTATATCCAGATTTATCAGAAGAAAAATGTATGAACTTCTGGGCGGCAACAATAGGAATACCAAAATCTCAATTTTACAAAACCCAGTTTATAAAAGGTAAACATCCAACAAAAAGATTATCCAATGGAATTTGTATGATAACATGTGGCAATAGACAAATAAAAGAAAAAATATTAGTTTGGATTAATTTATTAAGCGAGAGTTTATAAAATTCTATTATTGCGGGGTTAGTACAGTGGTAGTATACGACATTGCCAATGTCGAGATGCGAGTTCGATTCTCGTACCCCGCTCCATAAGTTAAATGGCCTAGTGTCCGAGTAGTTAGGAAGCGGTCTGCAAAACCGCGCACCCCGGTGCGAATCCGGGCTAGGCCTCCAAAGGAAAAAATGTCACAAACTTTTTTAATCATTCAAATTATTTTAGCCGTTTTACTTATTATTTCGATTCTGATGCAACATCGTGGTACTTCTTTAGGTGGTGCTTTTGGCGGCGCCGGCGAAGTTTATCGTTCTAGGCGAGGGGCGGAAAAATTTCTTTTTTATCTGACAGTAGTCCTTGCTGGTCTTTTTGTGATTATGGCCATTGCCAATCTTTTAGTTAAATAGTGCTCTTATGAAAATTTTTAAAAATATTTTTTTAAAATTTAAGAAACTTTTTAATCTTTTAAAATCGTATCCTTGGAAAGAAACTCTTGAATCGCTTAAGTTTTTACCTCGGGCTTTTTCGCGCTTAGAAAAAATACTTTTGCTGGTGTTTTCGTTTGTTATTATCACTTTAATTGTTGTTATTGGTGTTAATCGTTGGATTTCTTCAACGAAAGTTTTGCCTGAAAATGGTGGTGTTTTTCGTGAAGGTATTGTTGGGGAAGGTAAAGATCTCGACAGCCATATCGCCCGTTTGATCAGCGGAGGGTTAACAAAATACGATTCTAATAAAAATATCATAGGAGATCTGGCTAAAAGCTGGGATATCAATGATGGTGGTAAAGTCTATGTTTTTCATCTTAACCCTCAATTTAATTCGGAGGATTTTGCGAACCAAATTGTGAGTGAAGGTATTTGGAAAGATATTGAAGTGGCCACCCCAGATCCAACGACTCTTACCTTTACTTTTAAACAACCTTTTAGTCCATTTTTG
>JAMCZU010000035.1 GCA_023485405.1 Patescibacteria group bacterium | reverse complement strand
TATTTATTCTGGCAATGGAAGGTAAATTTTTTAAAAATTAGGAAAGATAATTTTAGCTTGCTCTACATCGTCGCATTTTTAGTTGGCTTTGCTTCAGCCATTAAATACACTAGTTTATTCTTCTTGAGTATCTTAGTTATTTACGCTATTTGGATTGTGTTTAGAAAATATCAATTTAGACTTAGTAAATATTACTTTCTCATTTGGTTTCTATTGTTTGCAATTTTACCAATTTTACCAATTATTACCAGGAATATATATCAAACACGGTCGTTCGCACTTGAAAATGTCCGTTTTGGTAAGCCTGCTATTAAAAGCTTTAAAATTGATCCACCTTTTAGCTCAAATACTCCAATAGAAAATAATTTCCAAAGATATATGAAAAACCAAAGCACCGGTAATCAAGAAGAACTCGGACGTTATACTGGTTATAATAAATGGTATAAAAAATACTCACTTTTGCCTCTACGAATTACACACAATCCAACAATTACCGGTAATTATATTGATATTGGTTTTTTATTCTTAGCTATTGTTCCTTTAGCATATTTACTTTTTAAATGGATAAATCAAAAAAAGACTAATTATTGGTATCAAGAAATTATTTTGCTTGCCTTAATTTATTTTCTTTTTTGGCTATTTCTTGCTTCCGGTATAATTTGGTATGGTTTAAGCGGGTTTATCTTTTTAGTTTTATTGATAGTTGAAGTTTTAAATACTATAAAACTATATTTTGGTCGCTTTTTGCATTATTTTTTATTAAGTTACATCTTTCTTTGGCTTATTTGTGCCACTATTATTAGAACAACATTTTTGCCTGATTATAATTTAGTTATTGACCCAGTTGGCTTAAAATACGCTCGAGGTGAAATTAATGAAAAAACTTATATTGACGATAAATTTCAACCATATGTTAATATAATTGACATTATTAACCAAGATATCGAGAAAAATCCTCAAAATCCACTAAAAGTTTATCGAGTTGGCACTTTCTATAAATATATGATTAACCAAAACGATCAAACGGTTTTAGACGACCAAATGCTTGACAAGTTTGCTTTTGCGTACCAGGATAAAGATGACGAGAAAATGATGACCAGATTTAAAAATACTGGTATTAAATATCTTTTAGTTGATCGAGATTTAATGAATATTGATTATACGCCAGACAAAACTTTACTTAAAAAAGGTAACGATTTTTTAAATTTTCTAAAGAAAAGCCAAGGTAACTTCCAATTGTTAACCGATCCAAATGATGATCGTGTGATGATATTTAAAATTATCAAATAAATGTTTACTTACAAACACTATTTATATACAATAAAAATAAGCTAAGACTAAGGAGATTTATGAAAAAGTTTTTATTCTTGTTTATTAGTGGTTTATTTATCTTTTGGATTTTTACTGTTTTAGGTAATGGTGGTAACTACTCGAAAAGTTATATTAATCGTGCTCAAGCCGCTTCCACCGGCAATGTTTTATTAACAGGAACTGTTTTGCAATATATTAATTTATTTATTTCTAACTCGACTATTAATTTTAGTAACATTACTCCTGGCACACCTAAATGTGGCGATACCTTTGCCTATCCTCAGGTCACTACCAACGCTTCTGGTGGTTATAACTTAGCCCTTAGTGACGGCAGCGCTACTAATTCCGCCATGGTTCATTCTGATGGCGTAACTTATATTCCCGATATGAATTCCGGTACCATTGCCACACCAGTTGTTTGGGTTACCGGTACTCATCTTGGTGTCGGTGTAAGTATGTATGCTGCTGATTCACAAAAGGAAGCTGCTTGGGGCACGGGCACAACCGCTTGCGATGTTTTGTATGATAAATGGGCGGCCGTCCCTCAAAATGCCACCACCGGCCATACTGTTACTGGTTATCATGCTTCTGCTGATGGTTCTAACTGGAGTTGGCGCATTGATGTTGCCAATACTCAAAAAACTGGTATATATTCCGGTAATGTCTTGTTTACTTCTGCGGCCGTCTTGACATAAATATTGACAAAGTATTTACAAATATTATACGATAAAATTAAGATAAGAAATAATTTCCTAAGGAGGTTTATGAAGAAGTTTTTATTCTTGTTTATTAGTGGTTTATTTATCTTTTGGATCTTTACTGTTCTAGGTAACGGTGGCAACTATTCTAAAAGTTATATCAATCGCGCTCAAGCGGCTTCCACCGGCAATGTTTTATTGACAGGAACTGTTTTGCAATATATTACTTTAGCTTTTTCTTCAGGTTCAACTATTAGTTTTGGTAACATTACTCCTGGCACACCTAAATGTGGCGATGTTACCAGCCAAGCCGATGTTACTACCAATGCTTCCGGTGGTTACAATTTGGCTGTTAGCGACAGTATTGCTGGAACAAACTCCGCGATGGTTCATTCTGACGGCACCACTTACATTCCCGATATGAACTCCGGTACCATTGCCACACCAGTTGTTTGGGTTACTGGCACCCATCTTGGTGTTGGTACAAATATGTTTTCTGGTACACAAAAGGAAGCTGCTTGGGGCACGGGCACAACCGCTTGCGATGTTTTGTATGATAAATGGGCGGCCGTCCCTCAAAATGCCACCACCGGCCATACTGTTACTGGTTATCATGCTTCTGCTGATAGCTCTTTTTGGAGCTGGCGGATTGATGTTGCCAATACTCAAAAAACTGGTATTTATTCTGGTAATGTCTTGTTTACTTCTGCCGCCGTCTTAACATAAATAAAATATTAATTTGGAGGGGATAATGAAAAAAATATTCCTGAGTTTATTTTTAAGCAGTCTGGTTCTTATTGGTTTATTATTAGCAAGTCCTTATTCATCAAAAGCAGCCAATCGCGGGATTCAAATTTCACCTTTAACATTTAATTTAGATATCCCAACTAATGGTACTGGTAGTGGTAAAATAATTGTTACTAATTTAAATAATGCGGATTTAAATTATGCTCTTGAAGTAGAGAATTTTGCCGGTGTAACCGATGATGGCGCAGTTACTTTTGCTGGTAAAGAGGAACAAGGAGATGTTACTACTTTGGCTGATTGGTTTACTTTTGATGCTCCCAAAGAAGGCACTATTCCACCAAATAAAGATAAAGAAATTAACTTTACGATTCAAATTCCCCAGGGTGCTGAACCAGGTGGTCACTATGCTGCTATCTTTGCCCGCGAAGTTAAAAAAAGTCCAACTGGCCAAGCAGAAGTTGGCATTGCCAGCCGTGTCGGCGCTTTGGTTTTAGTTTCAGTTCCAGGTCAAACTTCCAAAACGGCCGAGATTACTGACTTTACTTATCCTAAATTTGTCTGGCGTGGACCAAATGAGTTTACAATGAAAGTTTTAAATACTGGTACTGTTCATTTTGATTCACAGGCTAACGTAGAGTTAAAATCTATCATTGGTACAACTACCAATGTTGATATGGGAAAACACACCTTGATTCCAAAAAATACTCGTTCCTATATTGGTAATTGGGCCACCAAATATCCTTTCGGTTATTATAAGGTCACAGCTAAAGCCATAAATGGCAATAATCAACCTATCACTACAACAGGTGTTATTTGGGCGATTCCATTAATTATTGTTATTCCAATTATTATTATCCTAATTATTATTATCCTCCTTATTAAATACATTCGAAAACATTATCGCTATGTCTCAACCACAAAACCATCAGAGCCAAAAATGTCTAATTAGTATTTCTACTCTATTATTAATGCTAATTTGGGGTTTAGTGTTTGTAATTCCTACACAAGTCAAGGCAGAAGGAATTAATATATCTGCTCAAATTTTGGAACAACATGTTTCTAACAGTGTTAATAAAACCATCAATGATTTCAACTATTCAAATTTCACCGCTCAAAATAGTGTTCCACTGCCAAAAAAAGTTGCGGGCACAAGTACAACCAATATTCGTACCAACATTTTTTCAAGAACTTTAAATAAGATAGTCAATTTTTTAAGTAAATATTTTTGACGAGTGATATTTCGTATGAAAAAGTTTTTATTTTTATTAACTAGTAGTTTATTTATTTTTTGGATTTTTACTATCTTGGGTAATGGCGGCAATTACTCTAAAAGTTATATTGAGAAAGCTCAAGCCGCTTCGACCGGTAATGTCTTATTTACTTCTGCGGCCGTACTGACATAAAATACTAATTATTTAAAAATATCTTTTAAGGAATTAATGCTTCAAGAAAAAAATACGTTTAAAAAAGTGCTCTGGATTTTTATTTGTATTTTAATTTTAGCTGGTATCGGTATAGGGGGATTTTTTATTTATAAAAAACAAATCACTGTTACTAATAAAGCCATCAGTTCTCCACCACCAGTCACAAAGAATTCCGATCAGCCTAAAGTTTCAAGTAAGAATAATCCTAATGGCCCATATTATCACCAAATCTATGCCGCTACTTCCACCGATGGACTTGCTTGGAATAAACAAAACAAGCTGCTTTTTGACCACGCTTCCGTACCCGGCGCCGTTTTAAAAAACAATAAAATTTATCTTTATTTTGTTGATGCCTCTGGCGATGAAGATCAACTTTCAATGGTTGTAAGCACAGATAATGGCAGAACTTTTGGCGAAAGGGAAAAAGTAAAAGTCCAAGACACACCAACTTATGCGATTGTTGATCCCCACCCAGAATTAGTAGACGGTAAAATTCATCTTTATTATTTTAGTAATCCAATGACTCCCGACCAAAAAAAAGAGCCTGAAGTTTTTAGAATATATTCGGCTATCTCCAATGATGGGATTAATTTTGATAATCCTCAAATGGCATTTGAAAATCCAGTGTTGATTACCGATCCGGATGTTTTTGAAACTTCCAAAGACTGGCGAATGTTTATTTCCGAAGGAACGAAACTTATTCTAACTATTTCCACCGATGGCGGCATAACTTTTAAAAAAGATGAAAATTTTTCTTGGAATAAAGGCGGCGTTTGCGATACTGCAAAAATTGGTGATACTTTCCGCACCTTTTATTGCGGTGAAGGTGGGATTAAAAGTGCCACTGGCGCCGAAAATGGTAAATTAACCACTGAAGATGGTGTTCGTCTGAGTGCTGATGCCGGACAGATTATTTGTGACCCAAGTATTATTAAGCTCGAGAATGGTTCATATTTAATGTTCTACAAAACCCAAGAAATGAAAAAACAAAGTCTCTAACCATATTCCACCTACGAGGTGGACATTGGTCAAATTATTTTTTGAGTACTGATTTTTCTTTAGCTGATTTAGTTTTAGTAGTAATTGAAGCTGGTTTTTTAACCGATGCAGCTGGCTTGGCTGGAGTTATTTCTTTATTTTTGAAAAACTCAGCTAATAATTTTTTATTTAAAATCACTTGACGAAATTTAAGTTTTTTAGTAAGTTTGCTACCTAAAATCTTGACCGACATTTTTTTGACAATCAATTTCTTTTCAATTAAAGTTTTTAAGTTGACTTCATCGCCATCTTTAAACTTCTTTTCAATTAAAGCAATACTTAAAACTTGAGGTTTTATTTGATGAGATTTAAAACCTTTAATCTTTGAAATTCGTTGCACTAATGGTGTTTGGCCACCTTCAAAAGTCCGCGGAATATTAAAACCCGATCGAGATTTTTGACCTTTAGTCCCACGCCCTGCCGTTTTTCCTTTACCAGAGGCTAATCCTCGACCAACTCTTTTACTTTTATTTAAAATAGTTTTAGGTAATTTATTTAACATTTTGTTCCTTCGCCAGTCGAACAAAAGCTTCGATGGTGGCTTTGCTATTATTAATTTTGTTAGCTGTACCTAAGATTTTACCAACAATATTTTGGATTCCGGCAAGCGCGCAAATTGCCCGGATTGTACCACCAGCGACAATCGAAGTTCCTTCTTTGGCAGGTTTTAAAAGAATGTGAGCCGCACCTGAAAAGACTTCAATTTGATGAGGAATGGTGCCATTAACAATTGGCACGTCAATCAAGTTTTTTCGCGCTGCCCGAGTCCCTTTTTCCACTGCATCAACAACTTCAGTAGCTTTGCCCACACCAATACCCACTTTGCCAGTGTGATTACCAATGATAATCAAAGCACGAAAACGAATTCGACGACCACCTTTGACCGTTCGAGAAATTCTGTCAACTTGCAAAACTTTTTTATCAAATTCGTCTTGTTCTTTTTTATCACCGCGGCGATCTGATCTTTTAAATTTACCATCAAATTGTTTTGGTGCCTCAGCTACTTTGTTATCTTTTACTTCTTCGGCCATTTAAAACTCCAATCCATTCTTTCTTAAATCTTCAGCAACTTGCTTGACTTTACCATGATACCTGTATCCTGCTCGATCAAAAACTATTTTTTTAATCTTTTTTTCATTTAAAATTTTGACGAAATTTTTAATCATCTCTTCTTTATCTTTTAATGTAGAAGCAGCGGCTAATGTTTGCCCTTTAACGTCATCAATTGCCTGAATATATAAATATTTACTAGAACGAAAGATCGCTACTCGCGGTATAGTCGCGTTCCCGGAAATTTTAGCTCTAATTCGTCTTTTTCTTAAATTATTTTTCATTATTTTGCTCCACCAATGGCCGCTTTAGCCGCTTTACCAGGTTTTCGACGCGGTATTTCATCAATATATTTAATGCCTTTGCCTTTATACGGTTCGACTGGCTTGATACTTCTAATTTCGGCTGCTACTTGACCAACTTTTTGGCGATCAATTCCACTAACACTAATCACATTTTTTTCAACTTTTACTTCAATCCCTTCAGCGACTAAATATTCAACTGGATGAGAAAAACCAACGTTCAAAACTAATTTATTTCCTTGGACTTCTGCCCGAAAACCAACGCCTTTGAAATCAAGTTTTTTAACAAAACCCTCTGAGACACCTTCAACCATATTAGCAATTAACTTACGATAAAGTCCGTGAAAAGCTCTGGATTTTTTGTCATTACCAGATCTTACAACCTGAATTATATTGTCGTTTTGCTCCAATTTTATTCTGGAAGACATTTCTAAAGTAAGCTCGCCTTTAGGGCCAGTTACTTTAAGAAATCTACCTTCTTCAACAACTTGAACACCATCTGGAATATTAATTTGTCTTTGACCTACTTTTGACATTTTTTACCTACCTAATTTCACCAATCAATTCCCCACCTAAACCTTTTTTTCGCGCTTCTTCACCCTCAAACATACCTTTTGAAGTGGAAATTACGATCATTGATTGCGGTCTTTTTGGCCGTGGAATATTGCTAGCAGTTGTATAAACTCTTCGACCCGGACGACTAATCCTTCTAATATCTATTAAATCTTGTTTTAAATCAATCTCGATTCTCTTGCGTCCTTCGGGCAAATCAATTAAACGAAAATCAACTATTTGCTGATGGGATTTTAGAATTTCTAAAATAGCCAATTTTATTTTGGAATACGAAATCGTCATTTTTTCATGACGCGCCCCTTGGGCATTTTTAATTTGTGAAAACATTTCTGCAATTGGATCCATTATATTATACTCCTTACCAGGACGACTTTACGACCCCGGGAATTTGACCGGAACTTGCTAGCTCACGGAAACAAATTCGACAAATACCAAACTTTCTTAAATATCCATGACGTCTACCGCAACGAAAACAACGACTCACTTTGCGAGTAGAAAATTTTGGTTTGCGTTTTGCTCTTTCAATTTGTGATACTTTTGCCATTATACTTCCTTCTTAAACGGAAAACCTAAAGCCTCTAACAACATTCGACCTTCTTTTAAATCTTTAGCGGTTGTCACAAAGGTAATAGACATTCCATGAATAATTTCTGCTTTTTCATGAGAAATCTCTGGGAAAATAACTTGCTCTTTAAGCGCCAAAGTGAAATTACCGGCCTGATCAAAATCTTTTTCATCTAAGCCTCGAAAATCACGCATTCGGGGCAATACAATGTTAGCTAGCTTATAAGCAAAGTCATACATTCGACCATGACGCAGTGTTACTACTAAACCAATTTCATCATTTTGTCGAATTTTAAAACCGGCAATCGCTTTCTTAGCTTTAGTCACTTTTGCTTTTTGACCAGCAATACTTTTTAAACTTTCTAAAACAAAATCTTTAAATTTTGGATTTTCACGCATTTTACCAATACCAACGTTAATGACAATTTTTTCCAACTTTGGTACGGCCATTTTATTTTTCAACTCTAACTTTGCAGCTAAGTCCGAAATAATTTTTGATTTAAAAATTTCTTGCGCTTTTGACATTTTAACTTAAATCTCCCTGACAACTTTTACAGATTCTAGCCTTTTTTTTCGCATCTTTATCGGTACTGACTTTATAACCAATTCGAACCGGTTTGCTACAATGTGGACAAACTAAAATCGCATTCGAAGCATCAATTGGCGCCAACTTATCCATAATTCCACCATGTGGATTTTTCCGAGTTGGCTTCAAATGATGTTTCGAAATATTTACACCTGTGACTGTAATTTTATTTTTTTGTGGCATTGATTTTTCAATATTGCCACGCTTACCTCGATCTTTACCAGCAATAATTAAAACTGTATCGCCTTTTTTTAACTTCATAAAACCTCCGTTGCCATTGAAATAATCTTACCAAAACCTTTTTCTCGCAATTCGCGTGCCACTGGTCCAAAAATACGACTGCCACGAGGAGTTTTGTCAGGGTTAATCAAAACAATGGCGTTATCATCAAATCTAATTGCCGTGCCATCTTTTCGACCCAAAGGAAATACTTGTCTAACAATCACACCTTTAATCACTTCTTTTTTCTTAACACCGGCATGAGGTGTTGCTGATTTAACTGAACCAACAATAATATCGCCAATTTGAGCTGATTTTGGTTTGGCATGACCCACCACTCGAATGCACATAACGATTTTGGCGCCAGTATTGTCAGCCACTTTTAATCTTGATAAAGATTGAATCATTTTGCCTCAACTACTTTCCAAGCTTTTCTACGGCTTACTGGTCGTGTCTCGCAAATTAAAACAGTTTGGCCTGTTTTAATCTCATTTTCCGTATGAACTAATATTTTTCGATTAGAAAAAAATCTTTTTTTATAAAGCCGATCAATTTTCAAAATTTTTGTTTCCACTAAAACAGTTTTGTCTTTCGAATCTCGTAAGGCAATGGCTTTAATTTGTTTTATTTTTTTAGTCATTTTTTCTTTTTCCATTATTTACTTATCCAATTTAACTTGTTCTTCAAATATTTTCTCAGAAAGTATCGTCCAAAGACGAGCAATTTTCTTTCTGGTAGCCGTAATTTCATGATAATTCTTAAGTTTTCGAAAAGATTGTCCCATTCGCAGCTGGGTTAACTTTTTCTGCAAATCTTGTAACTCTTTGTATAAATCTTTTTTATCTTTACTTCTTAATTCTTGAAGTTCTACGGTACTTTTCATTGTGATTCCTTCTTAATAAAACGGGTTTTAACTTGTAATTTATGGGAAGCAAGTCTCATCGCTTCTTGAGCTAATTCTTCACTGATACCACCAATTTCAAATATGACTCTACCAGGTCTTACTACGGCCACAAAATGATCAAGGCTGCCTTTACCTCCACCCATTCCTGTTTCAGCAGCCGTTTTGGTGACTGGTTTGTCAGGAAAAATACGAATCCAAACTTTACCACCACGACGAATGTAGTGAGTGATTGCCCGTCTGGCAGCTTCAATTTGACGGGCACTAACCCAACCACGAGTCATCGCTTTCAAACCAAAATTACCAAAGGAAAGCTCACTTCCACGCTTAGAAACGCCTCTCATCTTACCTCTGGAAATTTTTCGATGTTTTAATTTCTTTGGAATAAGCATTTAAACCTCTTCTTGCTCAATTTGATCGCCTTTATAAATCCAAACTTTAATCCCGATAATACCGTAGGTGGTTAAGGCGTCAACTTTAGCAAAATCAACATTCGCTCGAAGTCTTCCTAAAGGAACCGAGCCATTACCGTACTGCTCGCGTCGAGCAATTTCTGCTCCACCAAGCCGACCAGCAATACCAATTTTTACTCCTTTAGCCTTCGCATCCATCACTTTACCAATCGCTTGTTTGATTGCTCTTTTATAAGCGATCCGACGTTCAACTTGATAAGCCACTGTTTGAGCCACCAATTCAGCCGAAAGATAAGGATTTTTTACTTCCATAATTTCGATTTCAATTTTTGTCGCCAGACCAGTTTTTGCATTTCGAAGCAGCGGACAATTTTTAACTAAATGCATTTTTAAATCATTTATTCCCTGGCCACTGCGACCAATCAAAATACCCGGTTTTGAGGTGTGGATCGTGATTTTAATCGCATCTTGGGAACGGTCAATTTCAACCAATGAAACTCCCGAAGTCTTACCAAATCTTTTATCCAATGCGTTTCTAATTTCAATATCACTCAAAAGATTTTCTCGAAAATTATTTTTCGCGAACCATTTTGATTGCCAGTTTTTATTAATTTGTAGTCTAAATCCGAAAGGATTTACTTTATGACCCACGTGATCTCCTTACTCTTTTATCTTTTTAGTCTTTAACTTTGTATTTGGTTTATCTGTTAAAACAACCGTGACATGCGACATTCTTTTTAAAATGGCCGTGGCTTTACCTTGATGAACAATTCGGCGGCGTTTTAATTTTGGCCCTTCATCAACACAAACTCTCAAAACAGATAAACTATCTTCACTTATATCTTTATCTTTAGCAATGGCTAAGGCATTTTTTAAGGTTAAAGCCAAAGGTTTGGCCGCCGCTAAATTAGAAAACTTGGCAATACTTAAAGCTAACGATAATTTCTTTCCTTTAACCAAATTAGCCGCTAAGCGCATCTTATCAGGGGTAACTTTAACAAAGCGTCTTTTGGAAACTACCTCTTTAACTGGGTTTGAAATTGTTTTTTTAATTGCTTCTGCCATTATTTTACCTTTTTACTTTTTTGCGGCTGGTTCTTTTTTAACTGGTTGGGCCGATTTTGCCGCGGATGCTGAAGCTTCTTCACGAGCCATTCGTCCACCATGACGAAGAAACTTTCTTGTTGGCGCAAATTCACCTAATTTATGACCCACCATATCTTCAACAATTAAAACTGAAATATGTTGGCGACCATTGTGAACACCAATCCTGAAACCTACCATTTCTGGCGAAATCGAAGACTGCCTCGCCCAAGTGTTAATAACTTTTTGATCACCAACTTTTAAAGCATGAATCTTTTTTAATAATCTTTCATCAACATAAGGACCTTTTTTAAGTGAACGACTCATTATTTCTTTCTCCTTCGTACAATCATTTTACTCGAATATTTATTCTTTTTGCGCGTTCTTACTCCTAAAGCATGTTCCCCCCAAGGTGTTTTAGGATATTTTAAACCAATCGGGTTAACACCTTCTCCACCACCATGTGGATGAGCGGCTGGATGCATTGCTTTTCCTCGTACTGACGGTCTAACCCCCATATGACGCTTGCGTCCAGCTTTACCAATTCTCTGGGCCGAATGTGTAACATTGGAAACTTGGCCAATAGAAGCAAAACAATTTTTGTTAATCTTACGAATTTCACCTGAGGGTAATTTTACTTGAACAAAAGGCCCTTCTTTTGCCACAATTGTGGCACTATTGCCGGCGGAACGAACCAATTTTCCACCTTGGCCTGGCTGTAATTCAAGATCATAAATACCAACACCAGTCGGAATTTTACCAAGTGGTAAGCGGTTACCTTTTAAAATTTCCGCTTCGCCAGAAGTAATCACATCCCCTACTTTTAGCCCTTCCGGCGCTAAAATATAGGCCTTAGTTTTATCTTCAAAAGTCACTAAATTAATAAAAGCACTACGGTTTGGATCATATTCTAGTGTTTCAATTTTGGCTGGCATATTTAACTTTTGATCTAAAGAAATTAAAACTCGGTATTTTCTTTTGGCCCCACCACCTTGATGACGAACGCTAATTTGTCCAGTTTGATCCCGACCAGAAGATTTTGGCAAAGCGCGGGTTAATTTTTTAACCGGTTTTCTAGTCGTCAAAACTGAATAGTCGGTGACTGTCATTTTGCGTCTGCCTGAAGTTGTCGGTTTATAATGCTTAATCATTTTACTTTTCTTCGAATCCTGGTATTTTTTGACCTTTTTTTAAGGTAATAATCGCTTTTTTCCAAGCTTTTTTGCGACCGGTAAATCTACCTTTTATTACAACTTCTTCACTTTTTTTATTAATAATATTAACTTTAGTCACTTCAACTTTATATAAATCAGTAATCGCTCTGGCAATTTGAATTTTATTGGCTCTGGTAGCAACCTTAAAAGTATAAGTGCCAGTTTCAATTTTAGAAATTGCTTTTTCCGTAATAATGGGGGCAATTAAGGCTTCAACCATTTTTCCTCCCAAATATTTTTTGCAACGCTTCAATTCCCGCAATATCAGTTAAGATATAATCAAATTTTAAAATATCTAAAATGTTAATATTTTGAGCTTGAATTACTTTCAAAAAAGGTAAATTAGCGGAGGAAAGTTCAAAATTAATATTGGTTTTAGCTAAGATAACTAGAATTTTACCTTCTTCAATCGGTAATTTTTCCAAAAAAGATTGAACTTCTTTGGTGCCAATTTTAGCTAATTCTAAGTTTTCTGTGACAATGAATTTATTATTTTTAATCTTCTCCGAAAAAGCCATAAAAATTGCTTTTTGCAACATTTTTTGAGGTAAACGTTTACTGAAATTTCTCACATTTCTAGGACCAAAAGTGATACCCCCACCAACCCAAAGAGGCGAACGAGTGGAACCAGCTCGGGCATTGCCTGTGCCTTTTTGTCGAAAAGGCTTGCGCCCACCACCGGAGACTTCCCCTCGAGTTTTGGTATGAGCAATTGCACGTCGGCGATTAGCCATTTGTGTCTGAACCACTTGAGCTAAAAGATTTTGGTTTAAAGTCACGGCAAAAATTTCTGACGCAAGATCAATATTTTTTTCAATTTTCTTATCAGAAATAACTTTAATTTTCATTATGACTCCAAATCAAAACCGATGTATTTTTAGGACCCGGAATGGCTCCTCGAAGCATCATTTCGTTTGTTTCTTGATTAATTTTAATAATTTCTAAATTTTTAACCGTCACTCGCGCGTTTCCCATATGTCCCGCCATCCTGCGACCCTTAATGACTCTTTCAGGATAAGTCGCCCCAATTGAACCAGGTTGACGATAATTATGCGAACCGTGTGTTTTAGGTCCTAAGTGGAAATTATGACGTTTGACTGTCCCCGCAAAACCTTTACCTTTACTCACACCGGTCACATTGACTATTTCTTCTTCTTTGAACTGCTCTGAAGTTAAGGCCTGACCCAACTCGTAATTATCACCTTTATTTTTAATTTCATACAATACTTTAGGTTTAATTTTGATATCAGCTTTTTTAATGTGGCCCGCTTCGGCCTTATTAAGTCTCTTTTTTTCACCGGCACCAATTTGGATTGCTTCGTAGCCATCTTTCTGGAGATTTTTGATTTGGGTAACAATGTTATTTTCCAGTTTCACTAAAGTAACGGGTATCTGCATACCATCTTCATCGAAAATCCTGGTCATTAAAATTTTTCTTGCTAAAATTGCTTTCATTGAAACCTCTAGTCCGGAAACATCTGCGGATAGCAGGTATTATCCTGACTTGAAACTTTGATCTTGAAAAAATAAATTTGTCTAATATATTTAAGTCTTGATTTCGATATCCACACCAGCTGGTAAATCAAGACTCATTAGTGAATCAATCGTCTTTGGTGAAGGATCCATCACATCAATTAAACGTTTGTGAATTCTCATTTCGAATTGTTCACGACTATCTTTATGAACAAATGGTGACTTTAAAACCGTGACCTTACTTTTTTCGGTGGGTAGTGGAATTGGCCCAGAAACAACGGCACCAGTTCTTTCGGCTGTTTCAATAATCTTCGCTGAAGATTTATCAATAATCCGATGGTCGTAAGCTTTCAGTCTAATCCTTATCTTTTGAGAATTTTTCTTCTGCATTTTTACTAACGTTTAATGTTATTTTTATTTGTCAATTTTAGTCACAATACCCGCGCCAACAGTTTTGCCACCTTCACGAATCGCAAAACGCATCCCTTCTTCCATCGCTACTTGTTGGAGTAATTTGACTTTAAACTTAATCGTATCGCCTGGCATCACCATTTCGGTATCAGCTGGTAATTCTACTTCACCAGTAACATCGGTTGTTCGAATATAGAATTGTGGTTTGTAACCTTTGAAAAATGGCGTATGACGACCACCTTCCTCTTTGGTTAAAATATAAACTTCACTTTCAAATTCGGTATGAGGAGTAATTGAACCAGGTTTAACAATCACTTGACCACGTTCGATATCTTCACGTTCAACGCCACGAAGCAGGACTCCAACATTGTCACCAGCAAGACCTTCATCAAGTTGTTTTTTAAACATCTCGACACCAGTCACAATAACTTTCTTGGTTGGTTTTAGCCCGACAATTTCCACTTCTTCGTTGACTTTTACCTTACCACGTTCAATTCGGCCAGTCGCGACAGTGCCGCGTCCTTTAATCGAGAAAACATCTTCAACTGCCAGTAAGAATGGTTTTTCAATCTCTCTTTTTGGTTCAGGAATATAAGAATCCAAAGCATCCATTAATTCGTCAATTGATTTTTCTGCTTCAGCATCACCTTCCATCACTTTCAAGGCTGAACCTTTGATAATCGGTACTTCATCACCTGGAAATTCATATTTCTTCAAAAGATCACGAACTTCCATTTCGACTAGATCCAAAAGCTCTTTATCAGAGACTTGGTCAACTTTATTTAAATAAACGACAATATTTGGCACACCAACTTGATGAGCTAAAAGAATATGCTCTCTGGTTTGAGGCATTGGGCCATCGGCAGCCGAAACAACTAAGATGGCGCCATCCATTTGAGCTGCACCAGTAATCATATTTTTCACATAGTCAGCGTGACCCGGACAGTCAACATGAGCGTAATGTCTTTTTTCGGTCTCGTATTCAACGTGACAGGTTGCAATGGTAATCCCGCGTTCTTTTTCTTCAGGTGCGTTATCAATCTGGTCAACTGATCGCTGTTGGGCTAAACCCTTTTTTGCCTGAACTTTTAAAATAGCCGCGGTTAAAGTTGTTTTACCGTGGTCAACGTGACCAATAGTACCCACATTAACATGGGGTTTTGTGCGCTCAAATTTGTCTGCCATTTTGTACCTCTTTTAATAAATTTAATTTTGTTTAATTTACTCTATTATTGTACCTTAATAATTAAGATAAGTCAACAATTTTTGAGGAAACTTAAAAAAATTCCCTCGGCCTTTATATTAGCAAAAGATATCTTATCCGTCAAGATCTTAAGCAGCTTTTTTGGTTAATTCTAGGTATGTTAAGGTTAAAACTGAAGAAGTAAAGGTTTTAATTACCCCACCTAAAATTAGCATTAAAACAATAAAAGCAAAGCCAAAAACAGCAATATACATCCAGAAAATAGCCATTGAAGCCAAATACAGACCAAAACCAATCGCAAAAAGTAAGCCACCAATAATTAGAACAACTAAGATTAAAGCAAGGCTAGCAGCGATACCAGTGGCCATCAAAAGCAAGTAAACTACTAATATATCTTTCCAATTTTTACGGAAAAATTCCCATGAAGAAAAAATTGCTTCTAAAGCACCAATGTCGCCTAAAACGGCTAATCGTTGAATATAAGGCGCCACCACACCTAAGAATAACCATAAGACTAAGTCGAGTAAAAAGACGAAAATACCATAAATTACTGCCAGTACATAAATTTTGGCGACGGCAAAAATAATAATTGGTAAAACTAAAACAATAACAGAAAGTAAAACAATTAAAAATAAGGACAAACCAACCCCAAAAACACGCCAAAACTTGTGCCAACCAAAACGTAAACCTTCCCAAAAATTGTGTTTTTGGCCTTTTTCAATTTTTTCCACTGACCCCAAAATTGCTCCTTGAGCAACCACTGAAAGAATTGCCCAAAAGAAACCTAAAACTAGAATGATACCAAGAATTAAAAGAATAATACTACCATAAATAGACCAAAAATTATTCCAAGAAACTTGATTAAAATATTGATCCCATTTATCAGAATAACTACTTGAATTGGAAAAAGAGCTACCAAAACTACCACCGGCTCCACCAATCAGGATTCCAAAAATCCAAAGATACCGATTTTTAAGCGAAATTGCCAAAGCCTTTTTAAGAATTTTAAAATAGTCCATTTTCCACCTTCCTCAACTTTAGTATACGCTTATTTTGTTTTGCCTTCAATTAATTTTTGCGCAATATGAGAAGGTACTTCATTATAATGATCAAATTCCATCGTGTAAGAAGCACGTCCTTGAGTCAGAGACCGAAGACTGGTCGAATAACCAAACATTTCTGCCAATGGGACCATGGCGTCAATGACTTTTGATTTGGCTCGCTCGGACAATTTTTCAATATGGCATCGTTTTGAATTCAAATCCCCCAAAACATCACCCATAAATTCTTCAGGAGTAACCACTTCCACTTTCATAATTGGTTCCAGTAAAACCGGATTTGCTTTTTTAACCCCATCTTGTAACGCCATTGAACCAGCAATTTGGAAAGCAAGTTCTGAAGAATCAACATCGTGAAAAGAGCCATCGTAAAGAGTGGCTGATAAATCTACTAACGGATAACCCGCAATCACCCCTTTACCCAAAGCCTCTTTAATTCCTTTTTCCACGGCCGGGATAAATTCTTTAGGAATGGTGCCACCAACAATTTTATCAATAAATTCAAAACCTTCACCGGGCTCACGTGGTTGGATTTCAATCCAAACATGACCATACTGTCCCCGACCACCGGTTTGACGAATATATTTTCCTTCTTGCTTAACCGCTGATTTAATCGTTTCTTTATAAGCCACTTGCGGCGCACCGACATTAGCTTCTACCTTAAATTCTCGCTTCATTCGATCAACAATAATTTCCAAATGAAGTTCACCCATGCCCGCAATAATTGTTTGACCAGTTTCATGATTGCTACTAATTTGAAAAGTGGGGTCTTCTTGAGCTAAACGATTAAGGGCAATACCCATTTTTTCCTGGTCAGATTTAGTTTTTGGCTCAATCGCCACCGAAATAACCGGATCTGGAAAAGAGATCGTTTCTAATATAATTGGATTTTTTTCGTCACATAAAGTATCACTGGTAAAAGTATCTTTTAGGCCAACGGCGGCCGCAATTTCTCCAGCATAAACTTCTGGCACTTCTTCGCGGTGATTGGCATGAAGCCTCATGATTCGGCCAATTCTTTCTTTTTTATCTTTACTTGAATTTAAAACATATGAACCAGATTTTAAGGTTCCTGAATAAACTCGAAAGAAGGTTAAGGTACCTACAAATGGATCAGCGGCGACTTTAAAAGCCAAAGCGGCAAACGGTTCATTATCATCGGTTTTTCTTTCAATTACCTCTTCGGTACCAGGTTTAATACCACTCACCGGCGGAATGTCCAAAGGTGAAGGTAAATAATCAATCACCGCATCAAGCATCGGTTGGACCCCTTTATTTTTTAAAGCGGTGCCACAAAAAACCGGCACTAATTTATTAGCAATAGTAGCTTTTCGCAGCGCCATTTTTAGTTCTTCAACTTCCGGCTTAGTTCCTTCAAGATATTTTTCTAAAAGCGCATCGTCTTGTTCACTAATTCTTTCAACTAAAACTTGGTGCAATTTTTCGGCTTTTTCTTTAAATTCAGCCGGAATTTCTTTTTCTTTTACTTCCTGACCTTTATCACCCAAAAATTCATAAGATTTCATTTTCAAAAGATCAATTACTTCTGTCAGTTGATCTTCGCTCCCATTAGGAATTTGCATTGCCACGGCGTTGTCGGTTAAACGATCTTTAATTGAAGCAAAAGCTTTGTCAAAATCAGCGCCCATTCGATCAAGCTTATTAATAAAACAAATCCGTGGTACTTCAAATTTATCCGCTTGGTGCCAAACTGTTTCCGATTGTGGTTCAACACCCGCGACACCATCAAAAACCACAACGGCGCCATCGAGCACTCTCAGAGATCGCTGGACTTCGGCCGTAAAATCAATGTGGCCTGGAGTATCAATAATATTAAATCTAAATTTTTCATTTGGATTATCACGAGTAGCCCAAAAACAAGTAGTCGCGGCGGAAGTGATAGTAATGCCCCGTTCTTGTTCTTGCTCCATCCAGTCCATTACTGCTTCACCTTCGTGAACCTCACCAATTTTATAAGTTTTTCCGGTATAAAACAAAATCCGCTCACTGACCGTGGTTTTACCGGCGTCAATGTGGGCAATAATACCGAAGTTACGAGTCTTTTCCAAGCTATACTCACGCGCCACAGCAACCTCCAATTAGTTTTTCTTGCCCGCCGAAACTCGCACTGAAAGTAGAGGACGTAGTCCCTTTTTCAGTAAGAGTGTAGGTTGGGTCTAAAGAATACTCTCGTGCCATTTTTAAATCCTATCATTAAATTATCGTAATACTAAAAAAATAAATCCCCTCAAAATTGATTATAACAAAATATTTACGGTTTTCAAGAGACCTTAACCCTCCGCCACCTACGAGGTGGAAGTTTTTATATTATTCTGATATAATCCATCTAAAGGAGGTGACGAAAATGAATGAAAGTCCAAATGTAATTATGTGTCCGAAATGCAAAAAAGACATTGGTCTAGAAGAAGCCGAGATTAAGCCAGCAAAAAAGGAAAATGAGTTTGTCATTACTTGCAAGCTATGCGATCACACTTGGCAAGCTCATGCTCGACATTTCAGAAAAAGAGGAGACCCACCACGCAATCCCTTCGCACCCATTCGCATTCCCGGGGTTGGTTAAATGCAAATAACCCTTTCTGAATTCATGCCCCGTAGTCTCAAAAGCTACGGGGATTTTTTTAACCAGCACAGAACCCAAATTGAACCCCTGGGGTTCAATTTTTAAGGTTAGGAGACACCCTATAAAAAAGACGTCCTGATATACGCCAGGACGTCTTGTTAAAGATCGGCTAGATCAGCTCACGAGCAGATCTAGCCTGCTGCTCAATTACCTCGAGCTTCGCTCTAACCGAGGCACGAATCTCGGCATTATCAGTTGAGACTACCAGCGGAAGGGTGACTTTGGGACAGAACCAATATGGATCATCTTCAGTTTGCCTTCTATTGCTCTCGACAACATCAACTTCGAATACACTGTTGCCTTCAGCCATATTGTCAAGAACAAACTTCATGGCGCCGCTAATAACACAAATTCCATCCCCAATCATCACGTCTGGTTTGGAAGAAAGGATAATTCGTCCTTTTAAATGAGTTAACTCATCAAGGTTATACCTATACCCTTTTGGAATATTAAATACTGCATAGGTTTTTTGATTTTTTGTATCTAGCTGAATGATGGCCAATGGTTGACTACCTCCTTTTGAAGTATTTACAAAGTATTATAGCAAAAAAAATAAATTACTGTCAATACTAATTGCCAAAAAATCCCACCTTGGAAGTGGGATTTTTGGTTTTTGTGTACACAAAAATGTTTACTTACCAGGAATGGTGCCTTTTTTGCGACCAACCAGAAGATAAACAATGCCACCGATCCAACCAAGCAGAATGACAATAATCAGCCACAAAGTCTTGTCGTTTGAATTGGTAAATTGACGACGAATCACGTCAACCAATGCCCAAATCCAGATGACGGCGCCAACACCAACAAACAACACCCAAAAAAGAATCATACCAATCCCCAAACCAACAGCTGCTGTGCCTGCGGCGACATCGGCTGCATTAGGTGTAATAGTGTAGTCCATTCGACCTCCTTAAATCCGACTTAGTCGGGATTTTTTAACTAATTATAGTATTTCAAAATACTATTTTTTTGTCAAATAAAATTTTAGAACTTTAGAACCTGGCGTAATGAGCAAAGGCCTTGTTGGCTTCGGCCATTTTATGCATATTTTCTTTTTGTTTAATTGCGACACCGGTATTTTCATAAGCGGCAAAGAGTTCTTCGGCAATAATTTTATCAAAAGCGGCACCTGAACGTTTGCGCGCTGCATTAATAATCCAACGCATCGCTAAAGTTTCGCGTCTAGAAGGTGCCACTTCCATTGGTACTTGATAAGTTGCTCCTCCAATTCGTTTAGGTCTTACTTCCAATAAAGGTGATGTATTTTTTAGAGAGGCTTCAAAAACTTCTAATGGTTCTTTTTGAGTTTTATCTTTTAAAATATCAAAAGCATGGTAAACCAGATTCCGGGCTGTTTCTTTTTGACCCCGAAGCATGATTTTATTAATAAACTTTTCAACCGTAACTGATTGATATTTTGGATCACCTTTTAATTTTCTTTTAGTTGCTCTTTTTCCGCGCATTACTTCCCTTTCTTTGAACCATATTTAGATCGGCCTTGTTTACGATTTTCGACGCCACCGGTATCAAACTTGCCACGAATCACATGATATCTAACACCAGGCAAATCCTTAACTCGACCACCTCGAATTAAAACCACTGAGTGCTCCTGCAAATTATGGCCTTCACCTGGAATATAGGCCGTTACTTCTTGACCGGAAGTCAAACGCACTCTCGCAATTTTTCTAAGCGCCGAGTTTGGTTTTTTTGGTGTGACCGTCGTTACTTTAACACAAACACCACGCATAAACGGACGACCGCATTCAAATTCCACCGGTTTATTTTTTAAGAAATTAAAACCGCGCCGCAAAGCGGGGGTTTTGGTTTTCTTAGGTTTAGACTTGCGTCCATATTTTAAAAGTTGTGATATTGTAGGCATTTTTTTTAATTTTAAATTTTTAATTTTAAATTTTCAATGAATTTCGAAATTCGAATTTTAAAATTGATTTGAAATTTGAAATTTTTAATTTGAAATTCACTTTAAACCCGTTCCAGCTGGAATGAGCCTACCAATTATAACATTTTCTTTTAGCCCTCGCAAGTGATCAACCGCGCCACGGGTGGCGGCGTCAATTAAAACGCTGGTTGTTTCTTGGAAGGAAGCCGCCGACAAAAAGCTTTCGGTCTTTAAAGCCACGCGGGTAATACCAATTACTTGATCTTCGACGATTGGTGGTCTTTTATTCTTTTTCTTTAAGTCGTCAACAACCTTATCGAATTCTAAAACATCCACAATCTGACCAGCAAAGAATTCTGAATCACCCGATTCCTTAATTTTAATCTTCGAAAACATTTCTTTAATAATAATTTCAATATGTTTATCAGAAATAGCCTGCCCTTGAGAAGCATAAATTTCTTGAATACTTCTAATAATATATTTTTGCGTCTGAACTTTGCCCCGCAGTCGAAGTGATGCCGCTAAATCCAAATGACCTTCAGTTAATTCTTGACCTTTTGTCACTTCTTGACCATCTTCAACTTTAATAATTGTTCTGGCCGCAACGGAGTATTTAATGGAGACTTTTTCGGTTGACTCAATGGTAATTTTATTTTTAGAAATTTTAACTTTGCCCACGAGACCGGCCCTAATGGCTTTTTTCTCTGGCGCAATGGCAATTGCTTGACGGAATTTTACAATATCACCACTTTTAACTGTTGGTTCATAATCCTCAATTAGATCATGAACTTCTGCTTGAGATTCTGGTGAAGTCACCACAATATGCTGATTGTCTTTTTCTTGAACAATTCTGACAATACCGCTAATTTCTGATAAAATTCCTGGTACTCGCGGGGTGCGTGCCTCAAATAGTTCTTCAACCCGAGGCAAACCGGAAGTAATATCTTCACCGGAAATACCACCCATATGGAAGGTTTTCATTGTCAACTGGGTGCCCGGTTCACCAATCGCTTGAGCGGCAATAATACCCGCGACGGTACCCATTTCCACCAGTTTACCCGTGGCCAAATCTCGGCCATAACAATTTTGGCATAGACCTCTTTCAGCCCGACACTCCAAAACCGATCGAACAATGACTTTTTCAATGCCACTGTTTTCAATTAAAACGGCTTTTTCTTCATTAATTTCTTCACCCTTTTTGACAATGATTTTATTTTTGTCTTTGATATCTTCTAAAGAAATTCGGCCAACCAACCTGGTACTAAGCTTTTCACCCAAAGATTCAGATTCTTCACGATTAAGCTCAAAACCAGTAGTGGTGCCACAATCATGAGTGGTGATGACCATATCATGAGCGACATCAACCAAACGACGGGTTAAATAACCAGCATCAGAAGTTCGAAGAGAAGTATCTGATTTACCTTTACGAGCACCGTGAGTCGAAATAAAGTACTCAATCACCGATAAACCTTCTTTATAGTTTGAACGAATTGGAACTTGAATAATTTCACCGGCTGGGTTGACCACTAGACCTTTCATTCCACCCATTTGCGTCAACTGCGCCACTGAACCTCGTGCCCCAGAAGTAATCATTAAATAAACTGGGTTATTAAGACCAAATTCTTTAAGCATTTCACCTTCAAGCTCGGAACGAATGCCATTCCAAAGCTCAATGGTTTTAATTTCTTTTTCGTTATCGGTAATTAAACCTCTTAAATATTGATTATCAATTTCATCTAAAACTTTATCACCGGCTTTCAAAATACCATCTTTAGAAGAAGGAATAATAATATCTGCTACTGAAATGGTCATACCAGAAAGACCGGCATAATCAAAACCAATTTTTTTAATTTTATCCACTAATTCTGCTGTGACATCCGTACCAAAACGATCAAATACACCTGTAATTAATTTTTTCAAAGTTTTAGAATCCATGGCCACATTTTGATAAGAAACTCCATCAGGTAAAATGTTATTAAATAAAATTCTACCAATAGAAGTTTCCATTAACTGACCTTGACCATTTTTTTCTCTAAAATAAACTTTGATTTTGGCTCTAACATGAACAAAACCTTGATGATAAGCTAAAATGGCTTCATTTTTAGAAGCAAAAATTTTATCTTCACCCAAAGCACCTTCTTGCAGAGTTGTTAAATAATAAGCGCCAAAAACAATATCCAAACGAGGAGTAACCACTGGTTCACCAGAAGCTGGTTTTAAGATATTGTGCGAAGAACGCATAATTTGGCTGGTTTCTTCTTTAGCCTGGACCGATAAAGGTACATGAACGGCCATTTGGTCACCATCAAAATCAGCGTTAAAAGCATAACAGACTAACGGATGAACTTGAATCGCTTTACCTTCAATTAAAACCGGTTGAAAACCTTGAATACCTAAGCGGTGCAAAGTAGGAGCACGGTTAAGCATGACATAATAATTGCTGGTAATTTTTTCCAAAATATCCCAAACAATGGCTTCACCTCGTTCAATTAAACGAGTTGCATTTTTAACATTATGAACATGACCTTCATTAATCAGTCGTGAAATCACAAAAGGTTTAAAAAGTTCCAAAGCCATAATTTTAGGTAAACCACATTGATTTAATTTCAAGTTTGGTCCAACGACAATAACTGAACGACCAGAATAATCTACCCGTTTACCCAATAAGTTTTGGCGAAAACGGCCTTGCTTACCCCGAAGCATATCTGAAAGAGAACGTAGTTTTCGAGCAGCTGCCCCGGCGGAAACCGCGCGACCACGACGAGCGGAATTATCAACCAAAGAGTCAACAGCTTCTTGCAACATTCTTTTTTCGTTGCGACAAATTACTTCCGGCGCACCCGAAGAAAGCAGTCTTTTTAAACGATTATTGCGGTTAATCACTCGACGATAAAGATCATTTAAGTCGGAGGCCGCAAAACGACCACCATCAAGCTGGACCATTGGTCGAAGATCTGGTGGCAAGACTGGTAATCTAGTCATAATTAACCATTCCGGTCTAATACCGGCATTTTTCATTTCCGCTAAAAGTTTTAATCGTCTTAAAATCTTTCGGGTATTAACGGAGGTGGCTTGTTCTAATTCTTTATTAAGACTTTCATGGAGCTCGGCAAGATCAATCTTTTTTAGATATTCATAAATCGCTTCGGCGCCAATGCCCACTTTAACAATTTGACCGTAACGTAAAGATAGATCTTGATATTTACTTTCGGTTAAAATCATTTTTGGTACTAGCGAAAGGATTTCTTGACGGGTGGCTTTATAAGCCACTTCAATTTTAGCTAAATCCATGTTATTGTCAGCTGCTTTCCCTTTAGCTTCGCTATATTCTTTTTCCAATTGATCTAAGACGCTCTTTCGAATATCTTCATTAATTTCCAAAACCATAAAACCAGCAAAGTAAATCACTCTTTCCAGTTCTGAAGTTGATAAATCCAAAACTAAGCCCAAAATGCTAGGCACACCATGGACATACCAAATATGAGTGACCGGCACTGACAAATCAATGTGGCCCATTCTTTCGCGCCTGACGGCGCTGCGCGTTACTTCCACCCCACATTTATCACAAATAACACCTTTGTAACGAATTTTTTTATATTTACCGCAATAACATTCCCAATCTTTGGTTGGTCCGAAAATTCTTTCATCAAAAAGACCGTCTCTTTCCGGTTTTTGAGTCCGATAGTTGATTGTTTCTGGCTTTAAAACCTCGCCATAAGACCAATCTAAAATTTGGTCCGGGGAGGCAATGGAAATTTTTAAAGCATCAAAATCAATTACTTTATTTTTTTCTTTGATTGCGTTTAAATTCATTCTTTTGGGATTTGCCATTTAATTTTCCTCAATTTAAAGTAGGTCTTTTCCCTTATCAACAGATTCTTCGACCATTTCCGGTTCAGGCACATCTAACTCTGTCACTTCGGCATCTTTTTCTTCAGCAATATTTTCTTCCGGTGTTTCTATTTTTAAATCTTGCTCATTTTTTTCGGTCGAGACACTTGGCGCGGCCGCAGCTTTTCGTCTTGAAAGATCATTCGAACTTAGCATTTCAACATTAAGGCCTAACGATTGTAATTCTTTGACTAAAACATAAAAGCTTGCTGGAATTTGGGGTTTTTGAATCTCTTCACCTTTAATAATTGCCTCGTAAGCTTTTGATCGGCCAACCACATCATCTGACTTAATCGTTAACATTTCTTGCAACGAATGGGCTGCACCATAGGCTTCCAAAGCCCAAACTTCCATTTCTCCAAAACGTTGACCACCAAATTGCGCTTTTCCACCCAGCGGCTGTTGAGTCACCATTGAATATGGACCAGTGGAACGAGCATGCATTTTATCATCAACCAAATGACAAAGTTTCATTACATAAATAATCCCAACGGTGGTTTTTTGGTCAAACGGCTCACCGGTACGACCATCGTAAAGCTGAATTTTACCGTCTTCTGGTAAATTAACTTCTCTTAACATTTCTTGAATTTTTGGAAAATCAATTGCTTCAAAGACTGGTGTGGCGACTTTGATATTTTTTGCTTTAGCCGCCCAACCTAAATGAGTTTCTAAAATTTGACCCAAATTCATACGAGAAATAACACCTAAAGGATTAAGAACAATATCAACCGGCGTCCCATCAGCTAAATAAGGCATTTCCGCTTCTGGTAAAATAGTGGAAATAACCCCTTTATTACCATGACGACCAGCTAATTTATCACCAATTTGCACTTTTCGCTGTTGGGCCACCGAAATTTCGACGATTTGATAAACACCAGCCGCTAATTCGTCGCCTTTTTCTTTTGAAAAGATTTTAATGCCGACAATGCGACCATATTCACCATGAGGCAGTCGAAGTGAAGTATCTTTCACATCTTTAGCTTTTTCACCAAAAATCGCGCGCAGTAATTTTTCTTCGGCTGAAAGTTCAGTTTCACCTTTAGGCGAAATCTTACCCACCAAAATATCACCCGCGGCCACTTCGGCCCCAATTCGAATAATTCCTTGTTCATCCAAATTAGCTAACGCTTCTTCGGAAACATTGGGAATATCGCGCGTTAATAATTCCGGTCCAAGTTTAGTATCGCGTACTTCAATCGGATACTTTTCAATATGAATTGAAGTATAAACATCTTCACGGACTAATTTTTCCGAAATAATAATGGCATCTTCAAAGTTAGCACCTTTAAAAGACATAAAAGCGACGAGCACATTTTTACCCAAAGCCAATTCGCAATTATCAGTGGCTGAAGAGTCAGCTAATAAATCGCCGATTTTTATCTTGTCGCCAATGCTGACCATTGGTCGTTGGTTAAGACAAGTGGCTTGGTTTGAACGTTGAAATTTTTTCAGTAAATATTTTTTATTACCATTTTTTGTCTCTAAGATAATTTCCGAACCCGAAGCTTCGGTTACCACACCAGCGGTATCGGCAAATAAACATTGGCCGGAGTCACGGGCGGCATCTTGTTCCATGCCCGTACCAACAATTGGTGATTCAGGACGAATTAATGGTACAGCTTGACGTTCCATGTTTGAACCCATCGAAGCTCTGGTCGCATCGTCGTGCTCCACAAACGGAATTAAAGCCGTTGAAATAGAAACAATTTGACGAGGCGAAACATCCATATATTGAATTTTGGAAGTTCGCTCTAACACTGGTTCACCATATTTACGAACAATTGTTTTTGATTCAGTCAAATAACCATCTTTATCAACTTTAGCCGAAATTGGCACGATAATGGCTTTTTCTTCTTCATCGGCATCCAAATAAACCACTTTGCTGGTAACTTGAGGTTTTTTGTCTTTTTGTTCCACCACAAGATACGGTGTTTCAATAAAACCGTATTCATTGACCTTAGCATAAGTGGCCATATAGCCAACCAAACCAATATTTGGACCTTCGGGTGTTTCAATCGGACAAATTCGGCCGTAGTGAGATGAGTGAACATCACGAACTTCAAAACCAGCACGTTCTCGCGAAAGACCACCTGGCCCAATGGCTGAAAGACATCTTTTGTGTTCCAATTCAGCTAAAGGATTAGTTTGATTCATAAATTGTGAAAGCTGTGATGAAGCAAAAAATTCTTGCAAGACAGCCATCACCGGACGAGCATTAATTAATTGACTTGGCGTGACGGTATCAGAGTCAAGTACGGACATTCGATCTTTAATAATTCTTTCCATTCGAAGCATTCCGACTCGAACTTTGCCTTGAATTAATTCTCCCACCGCGCGAACACGACGATTTTTCAAATGGTCAATATCGTCTTGCTCGGCCATTGGATCATTATTAAGTCGAATAATTTCTTTAATTGTATCAATAACATCTTCAAGCCGTAGCACTCGATTTTTAACATCAAAAGAAGCATTCATTCCTAATCGTTGGTTCATTTTGTATCGGCCAACTTTACCAAGATCATAGCGTTTGCGATTAAAGAACATTGCTTCGATAAAAGTTTTAGCCGTTTCCGGAGTGGCTAAATCACCTGGTCGAATTCTTTTGTAAACTTCAACTAAAGCTTCTTCATAAGTTTTGGCATTGTCACGAGCTAAAGTGGCTTTAATATAATTATGATCTTTATCATCACTGACACCTTCAAAAGCATGAATAATTTGTTCAGTCGTCATTCCCAAAGCGCGCAAGAAAGTAGTCACTAAAATTTTTCTTTTGCGATCAACTTTAACGGAAATAACATCACGAAGTGAGGTTTCAAATTCCAGCCAAGCCCCTCTTGAAGGAATAATTTTAGCGCCAAAAAACTTTCGGCCCGCAACTTCTTCTGAAACAAAAAGAACACCGTATGAACGAACGATCTGTGAAACCACGACTCTTTCAATACCATTAACAATAAAAGTACCACGATCAGTCATTAAAGGAAAATCACCTAGAAAGACAGTTGCTTCTTTAGTGCGACCAGTAATTTTATTTGTCAGTCTGACCTGACAGCGAAGTGGCGCCTCAAAAGTTAAATTTTTATCACGAGTTGCTTCTTCGCCATAACGCGGTTGATCCATTGAAACATCTAAAAATTCGAGTTGCAAAAGTTTCCCGGTGAAATCTTCAACGGGACTAATTTCTTCTAATAGTTCTTTAATTCCCTCACGGAAAAACCAATTATAAGAGTTTATCTGGACTTCGATTAAGTCTCTAACTGGGAGAGATATTCTTTTTTGTTGACCAAGTTGTATTCTTGACACTAAAAAAATCTCCAAACAAACATACAGCAATAACTGCTGCTTAAAGGCAGAGAAATCACTTATATATAATAAATTCTTTCCACCCTTTTCTTCCTTATTTTATTCTCTAAATCGAGTATACAATAACATCACTTTTTTGTCAAGGGCCGACGTCATGTCGGCCCGCAGATCCTGTAGACGACGCTTCTCAAATAACAGGACATAGTCCGTTTTTGAGAAAGGAGTTCTAGCAGGATCAAGGGTTTGGCAGAAAAAAAGCGGGGGTTAACCCGCTAGACAGAGCAACTTTCGGCGAATGATTTTGCTAAAAGCTTGAGTTTTTCTTCGCCCAAACCATGTTTTTCAAGAAGATCTTTTTTGTCCTCTTGATATAACTGACTGACAACCGGTTCAAAATACAACCTACTACTGCCCTCATTGCTTTTCCAATATGTGATTCTACACGTTGACAGATTAGAAAGAGCTTGATGTAATTCTTCACTATCCGGGCCAAAGCCTCGATTGCTAAAATGCAGCTCACAAGATAACTCTCCACGATGGTTAAAGAACCAACGATGCATTTTTTCAGGAGACGAATCAAAACTATGAATATTCTCTTCAGAGAGAAAATGACCAAAAGCAACTAAAATATCGTCCGCCGTCACAAATTGTCTTAGTTCCACCGTATTCTTCCCCCTCTGCTCCCATTTTTAGATTGGAAGACATTTTCTTTTTATCTAAAAAATAGTCTTTTGTCAACCTATAACCCACCCCAGGGGTGGGTTTTAAATGGTTCAATCAAGTAGTAATGCTTTTATTTTAGCGAGCTCTTTTTGGTAAGAAATTCTATCATTAACAAATTTACGATATGATTTAGGTTGGATATCTAAAATATCCTGGTAATTGCACATTATTGACTGATCTTTGATATTCAAATATTCCCTATAAGATGAAAACAACCACCCCTCTGGCTTATTCGCCAATAATGCAGTTACTGGATTAAGATGAATATATCTTGTTAAATGCAGCAGCTGGTTATCGTTAACTATTAAAATATTTTTAAACTTCTCTTCCCAAAGAGGACCTTTTCTTTTATGCTTATTATTAAAATGACGAGTATAACTATTTAAAGTATTACCAAAATATTTTGAAATCCCATCATCCTTTAATTGCTTAAGAATCAAATGAACATGTGTGGGCATTAAACAATACGCAATAATTTGTACTTGTTTTTCTTTATCAACTGAAAATATATTTAAAGATTGGTCAAATCCATTTTTTCCAACGATATCTAGATTAATAAAATCGGAAAACTTCCAATCGAAATCGAATTGATAATATTTCAATAATCGTTGCATCCTCACATAATCGCCTTGATTATTAAAAATCTCATATCCAGCGATACTCCGACTTAAAATATGATAAACTTCACCTGTTACTAATGGTATTTTTCGTTTCATAAGCTTATTATACACAAATTTCTAACCTTCTAGAACCCACCCCTGGGGTGGGTTCTGACTGGTTAAATATAAAGGGTTTGACAAAAAGATAATAAAAAGATTAATTTAAAGACGAGGTAAAAATGCCTTCTATTAAATCCAATACAACCATTCACGGACTTCAAGCTTTTACTCAAGAAGTCTATGGTGTTTCTAATGATCGCTATTTTAACGCTTGGGACATGTTGACCAATGTTGAACGTTTTTTAATGAGAGGATTAAAAGGTATCCGAAAAGAAGATCAAGAAAAAATTGAGCTTAATCTCATTATCTCTTTGAGTTGGTATATGTCTTTGATGAATCAACTTCATATTAATCTTGAAGAAAATGTTTGGCATCGTTTTCCTTATGTTTGTTCTTATTGTGGCGATCTACCTTGTTCCTGCAAAAGTAAAAAGGTTAAAAAAAGACAAAAAATTACGATCGATAATAAGCTCAGGCCAAAAACTTTAAAAGAATTTCAAATAATGTTTGAAAAAATATATCCTTCCACTACTCGTACACTGGAACACGCAGGAATTCATTTAGCCGAAGAAATAGGAGAACTATCAGAGACTGTTTTAAATTATCGTGGCAGTCATAAAGATGATGATTTTAAACAAGTTACCCTTGAAGCAGCTGATCTCTTTTCTTGTTATATTGGTGTTTTTAATTCACTTAAAAGCGATTTAGCTACTAAACTTTCAATAGTTTTTAAAAATAATTGCCATGTCTGCAAGAAATCCCCTTGTGAGTGCTCATTTGACAAAATTATGCATTTTAAATTCTAGTTATTATTTAGATTTAGTGCTTCTCATTATTAAATGAACCACCTCAGTGTAACTGTCGGGGTCATTTTTGAGTTCTTCTAAGAGTTCTTCTTGATCAAACCATCTCACTTGTTCGACTTCTTCTTTTTGAATATTAAATTGTTCCAACTGCCAATTAATATTCAAGTAAAAAGTCTGGCAAAATTTTTTATTAGGCTGAGCGACAAAAAATTTTAATCCTTTTTGAAAATCGTAACCTTTAAGACCAATTTCTTCCGAAGCTTCTTTATAAATATTACTCTCATACGTTTCACCCTCTTCATTCGTTCCACCAACTGCTGGTCCCCACTTGCCTGGATTATATTTCTTAGTCAGTTTTCTTTGAGCTAAAAGAATTTGATTCTTGGAATTGGTAATCCAAAGAACTGATATCCGACAAATATCTTTACTATGATCAACTATATTTCGTTCCTTTGAATCAATTACTTGATCGTTTTGATCTACAATAATTACACTAGCCATAAGTTATTAAATTCTAGTTCTTAAATGAGTTCTTGGAGAATTTTTTCAATTCCAACACCTGAAACAGCGGAAAGAAGGAAAACATCTTTTTTGATTTTTTTTGAAAATTCTTCTACTTTCTTTTGGGCTTCTTTTTTATCTAAAGTGTCAATTTTATTTAAAACAACTACTTCTTTTTTCTCAAGCAAGGCTGGATTCCATTGTTTTAGCTCATCACGAATAACTTTATAATCTTGAGCTGCGTCTTTACTATTAATATCAATAATATGAACCAAAGCAGTCGTGCGTTCAACGTGACGGAGGAATTTATCACCCAAGCCTTTACCTTGCGATGCTCCTTCAATTAGCCCCGGAATATCCGCCACTACAAATTCTTGATCTCGAAATTTTACCACCCCTAAATTAGGCGATAAAGTGGTAAAAGGATAATCGGCAATTTTTGGCCGAGCATTAGAAATGTGACTTAAAAAGGTAGATTTACCAGAATTTGGCAAACCAACTAGCCCTACGTCAGCAATTAATTTTAGCTCTAATTTCAATTTTTTTTCTTCACCAGGCTCCCCTTTTTTGGCAAAGAAAGGGGATTGGCGAACAGCCGTTGCAAAATGAGTATTTCCCAGACCACCTCGACCACCTCTTGCCACTTTCGCCCTGTCACCCACTTTAACTAGATCAAAAACAACACTGTTTTGACCCGAGTCCGCATCCTCACCTATTACTTTAATTATTGTACCTGTTGGAACCTTTAAAATAAGATCTTCGCTGCCTTTACCAGTTTGTTTTTTTGATCGGCCATCTTCTCCATTTTTAGCTTGCCAATCTTTTTTTCGGGCAAAATCAGTTAAGGTATGAAGAGCATTGTCGGCCACAAAATAAACATCACCGCCTTTACCGCCGTCACCACCATCCGGACCACCTTTAGGCACATATTTTTCACGCCGAAAAGAGACACATCCATTGCCGCCATTGCCCGCCTTGATTTTAATTGTTGCTTCATCTGTAAACATAGTAGTAAAGTATAAGCTTTTTTTATAAATAATTCAATGGGTTAACGGCTCTGCCATTAATTGTAATTCTAAAATGAAGGTGGGTGCCCGTAGACCAACCGGTTGAACCCATAATACCAATCGGCTGACCCTGATTGACCCATTGACCAGAAGAAACTGAAAAACTCGACATATGACCATAAAGCGTTTGGAAACCACCACCATGATCAATCACAATATGATTACCAAAACCACCACCCCAACCACGGGTGACACTCACCACTCTACCAGAAGCCGCCGCAAAGATTGTTGACCCCGAACGTGAATCCAAATCAATTCCGTCGTGAAAATTTTCATAACTGGTATGGCCAAACGGTTGTGACATTGAAAAACCACTTGTTGGTCGGCGAAAAGTGCCTCCAAACGGCACCACCGTCGAAGCACCGGCTACTTTTTTCTTTTGCAAATTATTAATCGTGCTTGGATCAACATCTTGAGGCGATATTTTTAATTGTTGACCAGGCCTAATCACATCAGAAGATAAATTATTGACTGATTTAATCGTCGCAATTTTTAAACCGTACTTCCAAGCAATCGAAGAGATAGTGTCATTGCCTTCAACGGTATAAGTAATGGTTTTAGTTCGTTTTTCATCGGCTTTTTTAACTTGAGGTTGAGCCGTGATTTCCGTCGAAGCCAAAACCGGTTTGCCTAAAAAATCTTTATCTTCCATTGCTAAAGCGACGGTTAAAGGATCTTCTTCAATTTTAGTAGTATATGGTCCGACAACCGAGACAACTTGAGCCACTTCTGCTGGTGAAAGATCCATCACTTCTTCTGAAGGGACATAAACATTATTATTTTCTGCCGCCTTCGCCACATCGGCAATCACCGTAAAACCAGCAATAATGATAATAGCCAAATAAGGCAAAAGCTTTCTTTGACTAAAATCAATTAAACCTTCGGGAACACGATTACGAATTTTTTTACCTAAGAGAACGAGACGACTTGATGTATTAGCAAATATATTAACGAATATAATGGCACTCCTTTTCGAATGCAATTTTAAGTTTAGCCAAAGTTAACACTTAAGTCAAATTCAAGATCATTTTAAAGATTTTCCAGCCTCACATTAATGGCCGAGGGCACAACCGAAGAGAAAGAAATACCATTGGGCAAAGAGATATTGCTACGTGTTATATCAACCGAGTAAGTGCCTGATTGAGGGTGGGAACTAAGATCAACATTGATAGCAACATCTTTGGTGTTAAGTTGAGACAAATCGTAAGTTGAGCCGGTTAAAACCAAAGTTACAGTTTGCGGATCAACGGAAGCCACTTTTAAACCAGGATTTAAATTTTTCCAATTAAAGCCCACTTGAAATTGACGCGTTGAACCAATGGGTGAAATCACAATTTTAGCTTTAACTAAAGGAACATTATCAAGCACTGTCACCCCGACTGCCGGTTTCAAAGTTGTCGTAAATTCTTTGGTTACGGCAATACCCGTAATATTAATTTCCTTAGTCTCGATAAAACTAATTTCATTGATTAAGGAAGCCGAAGCCGTAATGGCTACTTGTGCCGGTTCCGTTTCAATGCCTGACATCCAAAAACCATCTGCTGGCTGACCGGAAGTAACAACTTTAATGCCGACTGTTTTGGCCGATGAAGCTTGAACTAAAGGTACTTGAGCCACAACTTCCGCCGGCGAAAAACTTAAATTCCTTATTTCGTTACCAGCTGAGTCTAAGGCCACCACTTTTAGAATTCTTTGGATATTGTCTTTCTCACCAGCGAGTGTAATTTTGGCTGTGGCTTCAATAATTTTGGCTATTTCCGAATTAGCCCCCGAAACTTTCACTCGGTCAGGTTTCAGTTTCCAATCGCCGACGACAAAACCATCGGCCGCTTTACCTTCAACTTGCAAAACAACGGGTACTTCTTTATCGGTAATTTTTTCTAAACGTACTAAGACTTTAGCAGGACTGACTTCCACAATTTGGACATCAGGCACATTAGAGTTTATTTTAACCGGTAATTCATAAGTTCCTTCCGTAAAGCCAGCAAGATCAATGACAGCAGAAAAAGAATCAGTATTTAAATTTTTCCAAAGAGCAGATGCCGCTGCAACTTTCACTGAAACACTATCAATGTCAGAGACTGGCACTAATCCTTGGGGTATATTTTTAAAATCAATTGGAATTTTACCCGGAAAAGTATCAATTTGAGCCAGGCCCGAACCAACATAAACCCAAATTAAAATGGCAATTAAAATACTACCAATTTTGGCGGGAAAATTCTGAAATATTTTTTGGAAAATATTCATGAAGCCACCCCTTCAATCTTGTGTTGCAACATTTTCGTTAAGAAATCTTTTAACTGTCCTGTTTTTAAATCGGTGGTCAAATTACCACCCACCGCTAAAGAAATTTTTCCTGTTTCTTCGGAGACAACTAAAACAATCGCGTCTGTATCGGTTGTAATTCCCGAAGCCGCCCGATGACGCGTGCCAAGATCGTATTTAAATTCTTGTTCGATTAGTGGTAACCAACAATTAGCGGCGATAATTTTATCACCAGAAATAATTACCGCGCCGTCATGCAATGGTGTCTTAGGCGAAAAAATCGTAATTAAAAGTTGTTTTGAAATTTCGGCGTCCAAGCGCACACCAGACGAAACAATATCGCGGAGTCCCGTTTGACGAGTTAAAACAATAATTGCCCCTCGTTTATTTTCGGCAAAAAAGTCAATGGCTGAAAGAATTTCGGATACAATGTCGTCAAGTTTGTCTTTTTTTAACCCGCCAAATTCACCCACAAATTTAGTCCGACCAAGCCGCTCTAACGCCGCTCGAAGCTCGGGCTGAAAAACCACTGGAATAGCCACCACTAATGCTGCTAAAACATAGGTTAAAATAAAATTTAAGGCTTGTAATTGCAAAAGTCGGCCTAAAACCATAATAATGACCAAAACCACAATGCCGTAAAGAATCCGCATTGCCCGCGTTTCATGAAGAATTAAATAGACCCAATAAATTAGAATAGCCACCAGTAGAATATCTAAAATTTCAAAAGGCTGACTTTTTAAATTAAATTGACCCAAAAAATAATGGGCTTTGTCTGATGCCCCTAGAACTTTTTGAAATGCCTGCGAACCAATTTCAGTCGAGTTCATATATATTTATTATATCAAAAACCCCGATTTTTACATCGGGGAACTAATAATCTAAAAGCACAAAAGCCACTTTTTCTCTGATCTTTTTAATTGCTCTTACTTCTAACTGACGAACAGCCTCCCGCGTAATCTTAAGTCTTTGCCCTATGGTTTTAAGATTTTGAGGAATGTTATCATAAAGACCAAAACGTTTTATGATCACAAATAATTCCTTTACGGTTAAAACAGTCGAAAACGTTTCAATTATTTGCCTTCGATTGTCTTCGGCAATAGCCGTCTGACAAGGATCGGGTGATCCTGGATCTCCTAAGCTATCAACTAGTTGTCTGCAATCTTCTTCCAAAGATAATATGTCTATTAAATTGGCACGATATTGTACCAATTCTTCAATCCTTTCTTCATCCAATGCCATTTCGGCCACCAACTCACTAAAGGTCGGTGTTCGACCGAAATTCTGTGAAAAATAATCAAAAATTCTGTCAAGAGCTATTAATTGCCGGGCAATATTATCTGGCAAAGAGATAATTCTCTCTCGTCGTCTGATCTCAAGTGCAATTCTATCTCTAATCCAAGGGTCGGCATAAGTACTAAAACGACATTTTTTACGATAATCAAAATTCTCTGCCGCCATAATTAAGCCAATATTACCTTCTTGAACAAGATCAGATAGTGGTACACCACAATTTCGACACCGCGCAGCACGAGCAACAACTAAACCCATATTACTTTCAATCAAAATCCGTCTTGCCTCTTCGTCACCGGCTTCCTTTCTCTTAGCTAAAGTGATTTCTTCTTCGGCTGTCAGCAATCCATGTGTGTTAGCTTTCTGAGAAAGATACCAATCTATACTGCAAGACAATTCTTTATCACAATCAGAATCATTCACGTACTTCACCCCTTTCACTTTAAAATTTGTAAATTACTCCCCCAATTTACGAATTCGTTCTTCCTTTCGGAAACACTCAAGAGAATCGCCCACTTGGATTTTTGTTGATGTCTCCACTTTCAAACCAGCTTCAAAACCTTCCAAAACTTCGCTCATATCCTTTTTGTTTTGTTGTAAATTAGTAATTTTACCAGTGCCAACATTGTCGCGATCACGAACAATTCTGACCTCGGCACCATTTTCAATTTTGCCAGTAGTCACTTTACCACCAATAATTTTTTCATTTTTAGAAATTTTAAAAACCGCCAAAACTTGCAAGCGACCAACTTCCGTTTCAATAATTTCCGGCTCCAAAAGCCCCGACAAAGCGGCGGCGAGATCATCCAATAGTTGATAAATAATATCATAAATTGAAATTTTAATTTTTTCACGATTAGCCAAATTCATCACTTCGGCTTGAGCTTTAATCCGAAAACCAATCACTAAGGCTTCGGAAGCGACCGCCATATTCACATCTGACTCAGTCACATCACCCACTCCTTCATGAATAACATTAATTTTTACCTCTGATGTGGAAATATTTTTAAGTGAATTTTTAATTGCTTCCAATGATCCAGCCACATCAGCTTTGAGAACTATTTTTAATTCTTTAACTTTACCTTCTCTAATATCACGGGAAAGTTCGCCAATAGACAAAACTTTTCGCTTGATGGTTTTAGTTTTAACTAATTCTTTGGCAATTTTATCGTTTTCAACGGCTAAAAATCGGTCACCAAAATCTGGCAAATCTTGCAATCCAGCCACTCTGACGGGTGTCGCAGGTAACGCTTCTTTAATCTTTTTGCCCAAATAATTTTCCATAATTCTGATCTTGCCATAGGTTTGACCAATGACAATTGGGTCACCCAAATGCAAGGTGCCTTCTTGAACTAAAATAGTGGCAATCGGACCCATCCCGGCTTGCATATGCGATTCGATCACGACGCCCGCGGCTGCAAGTGTCGGGTCGGCTTTGAGATCTTCTAAATCGGCCACTAAAATAATCATTTCCAAAAGTTTATCAATATTTTGATGCATTTTGGCTGAAACTTCCACCATTGGCGTTTTACCACCCCAGCCTTCCGGCAAAAGTCCAATGTCGGCTAACTGTCTTTTGGTTTTTTCCACATCGGCGTCCGGTAAATCAATTTTATTGATCGCCACAACGATTGGCACTTTAGCTTCTTTAGCATGAGAATAAGCTTCTTGAGTTTGGGGCTTGACACCATCGTTGGCCGCGACCACCAAAACCACGACATCAGTAATATTAGCCCCGTGAGCTCGCATCGCTGAGAAAGCTTCATGACCAGGCGTATCTAAAAAGGTGATTACTCTTTGTCTCTCGGTCTTTTTGTCTTTTTGTCCTACATTTACTTGATAAGCACCAATGTGTTGAGTAATTCCACCTGATTCAGTGGCAATGACATCGGTGTGACGAATGGCGTCTAAAAGCTGAGTTTTACCGTGGTCAACATGACCCATAATTGTGACTACCGGTGGACGAGTTTGAAGATTTTTTTTCGTTTGTTTGGGTGATTCAAAAGTTTGCTTTTTTTCTTCTTCTTGTTTTAAGTCAACACCAAGTTCATCGGCGATAATAGACATCGTATCAAAATCAATTAGTTCATTAATTGTCGCCATGACGCCGTTTTTAACTAACTTGGAAATAACTTGAGTTACGGGCATTTTAAGAGCTTCGGCAAATTCACGCACCGACAAAACAGAGGGAATTTCAACAACCTCGCGCTCTTGAGTTTTAGCGGTTTCAACTTTTTTTTCTTCAAAAAACTCTGCTCGACTGTCAGTCGTCTTTTTTTCCGCTTTCGCTTCTTTTTTACTTAATTTTCGGACTTTTTTTCTTGCCATTAGCTCCAATATTAGCACTATCAGGAGAAATTAGCAAGGAAGAGAACTTTATGAAATTAAATAATGTGAGCCATCACAAAATGGTTTGTTTTTCGAATGGCCACAACGACAAAGAGTGATACGATTTCTGACTTCGTAAGTTTGGCCCTGGGCCGATTCAATTGGAATACCATCCTTAACCCACAAAGGACCAGCGATTCCTTCCGCATCTTCAGTTGCCGAAATTGATTGCTCAAATTCTGGCTCAATGGCTTGCCCTGTTTTTTTATCTTTGACAACTAACCGACCGGACGGACAATTAAAAGCCTCTTCGATCGCAATTTTTTTAGATTTTTTTTCATCTGATTTTTGAACTAAGTCCCAAATTCCACCAGCGCGATCACAAAAACGAGCGTGAACGCAAAGTGGAGGTGAATCTTTAAGAATTAATTCAGGTCCAACAATTGTTTCTGCTTGTTTTTCAAAAGGTACATTGCTGGCAGTCTCTTCACCATTAAAATTAATCTCTTTATGGTTTTTATCACAAAATGGTTTGTTTTTGGAATGGCCACAACGACAAAGAGAATATTCTTCTTTGCAATGATGCTCTTTGATTTTCTCCCATTTTAAGGGGAATCCATCGGCATCATTGACAATTTTTTCCTCCGAAAGCGGCACACTGCCGGAAACCGTATACGGTCCATTTTCCGTAATTTTAATTTTACGTACTTGCTTAATTTGGTCCATCTGATTTCTTTTTAGAAATAGAGTCGCTACTTACGATCGGTCGTGTCTTTCGACAAACTTTTTTATTTCTTCAATATTTTCTAAAACTAATTTAGCTTTTTTGACCCCGAATTGAAAAGGAAATTTATCTTCCTCATCAAGCTTAATCACAATCATTGGATTTCCCTTGAATTCCGATTCCGATACAATTGACATAATCACTCCTTTTTTAATTAATTCTTTTATTTAATATCTATATTATCACATAGAGTGCTTAATATGAAACTATACTACATTTACAGACTGTTTTTATTTATAGGAAGTTTGAACTTAAATAATGCTTTTGATGAGTACAACCGATTGACTTTTTACTATAACCGAACTATAATCAAGGCTGTTCTTTGACAATTTCGTCCTGAGTTAATCAAAGGACAAATCTGCCATCGAAGCCGTCGTTTATGATGTAGCTTACTGATGAGTAAAGGGAGGAAAATTCTGATGTCACTGAAGATTATCGTATCTGAAGAGGAGATTGATCAGGTAACAAAGTACTCCAAGTGTAGAAGAAGAGTGGGTATTGTAGGTAGTGTGCTTTGGCCTCTTGGCTTACTATTTTTGGCGTGGACATTCAAACTAGCGTTAGCACATCTTTTCAACAATAAGTTTGAAGAAGACAACCTAATAGTCTGGCTTTTGTGTCTTATATGGACGATAGCAAGTCCTTGTTTGGCTCTGGGAATTCTCTTTGATGAATTAGGAAAATCATTTTCGAACATTTTTTATCAGGACTATCTCCATTGCCAAAAATGCGATGGACGGGAAATACTTTGTGATGCGAGTCGAAGGGTGGAAGTGATTGAGTACTATGATCAAGTACCAGATGAAAATGTGACCTATGTCGAGACAAGAAAGTGTGCCAATTGTGGTTATATATGGAGTCGAGACCTGGGTAGTAAGCGCCCTTCATATATAGGTCTGGCATCAGGAAGAGCATCTTTAGACGGTCCCGCATGAAGCGGGGTACCATATAAGCTTTGGATATTTTTGTTCAAAGCTTATTTTTTATCACTTATTCCTCAATAATATTTTTTTAATTTAAAAATAACATGCTTCGACTATAAGTAAGGTATCCTAAATAACAAGCTATAGCATACTATTTTTTCTAACATCTAACCTGAAAAAAGGTCCACCTTGGAAGTGGGATGTGTATCGGTTAAAGATTATTAGTTTTGAGATTTTTTTACTTGTCTATTTGCCTAAAAATTTGAGGGCTTCGTAGACTAAAAAGGCGGGCCAGACAATGGCTTTTAGAAACCCGAGTACGCCGAGCCAAAATGTGGTTGCCTGACTGATAAAATAAACAGCGGCGCCAATAAAACCCAGTCCATAGACCGCATTCGATCCACCATGATGAATGTTTTTCATTTTTCCTCCTTATGAATTATATTTTCTCCAGTATGACGATAAGCGCACCATTTGCAATTTTGATCTTCGTCCGGTAATGGCCCAGTTAGAAGTTTATCAACATCTTTAATGAAATTAGTAAAATTCGTATCGTCACAAGCAATTTCTAGCCACTTTGGCGGAAAATCGAGCCGTGCAACTCCATTTTCAAAAGTGACAGTATCTGGGTAAAAAATCAAAAGTCCCAATCTAGAAATCTTAATCTTTTCACCACTGGCGGGATTTTCCAGTGCAAATTTATAAGCGCCTAATTGTGTTTTGTATTTTTCAATTTTATCTTCGACCGGCTGACTAATTTTTAGATCAACTAAAGTATGCGTACCATCACTATTTTTCACCAAAAGATCGTATTTACCTTTGATAAAAACATTGGTTCCTGGCACAACTACTGACTCGACCCAGCCTTCTTGAGTTACCACAACTCCCTCCGGTAAATTGCGAGACAAAGTTCTTAAATTTTTACCAACTAAATTACCTTGCAAACGAGTATTGATCGCCGAAAAAACACCAGGCATTGGCATGCTTGGTTGGTAAATATTCTCTTTAACCTTTAGACAATAACAAAGCTTGCATTCTTCATATAAATAAGCAAAATCCGATGGTGATAGTTTATACATAATTCTCCTCGATATTTTTTTTGCTTAATATTATTTTAGCAAATTTTGAGAGCAAGAGAGAGTTGTCCCACAAATTTTTTTTATTTCTGCCCTATTTTCCAAATGCCTTTTTCTCGAAAAGCAGCTGTGGTTTGACGCTTTGCTTTATTTAATAAAATATTCAAAGGTTGATCTGTATTTTTGGCATATTCAGATAATGCGATAATCTTATTACCTTGCAGATAAGCAATCCTTTTATTTAACGATTCTAAAAGAGCAAGATATAAAATACTTTCCATCCCTGCTGTTTTCTTATAATCTTTAAATTCTTTAAAAGTTTTATAGTAAAGATGCTTTTCTTTATCACGAATAATAACCGGCGGAAATCCAAGCTGCATCAGCGAATAGTTTATTAAGACTCTGCCAATTCTACCATTACCATCACAAAATGGATGAATATGTTCAAATTTTAAATGAAATTTTGCAATTTTTTCAATAAAATATGAAGTATGATCACTCGAATAATCCAATAGAGCCGATTTAATCATTAATAATACGCGTTCTGGAGCGGGAGCAATATGTGTCCCGACTCTGACATATTCACCTGACTTTCGAAATCTACCAGCATAATCATCATTTATACCACTAATCAACATTTTGTGTAGAAATAAAATTAGTTCCTTATCTAAATCTTTACTTAGGATTTTATCTTTAATATATTCAAAAACTCTAGCTAAATTCTTGGCTTCAAAAACTTCTCGAACAGACACCTTACGCATAACTTCAAGTTCTAAAAGAATTTTTTCCGTTTCCTCTATAGTTAGGGTTGAGTTTTCAATAGCATTTGAGTTATAGACTGACTCCGGAATCTCCGCTTCCGATAGTATATCCAAAAGAGATCCTTTGCCAATCTTTAAAGAATCATATTGCTTTTTTAAATTATTAATTCTTTGTTTAATATCATTGTTTACCATACCTAAATTTTATCATATTCACGGATACTTGTCAATATATCGTGAATATAGCTATTTTTATCATCATATTCACGCTTTACTATCACTTTTCTATAATGACTTTACTTTATTTCTATTTTACCATATTCCACTTCATAGGTGGCAGATGTTAGATTATTTACCAATGCTTGGATCAAAAACCTTACTAAAATATTTGTCGAAAAGTTCTTTTTGCTTTTCATAACGCCCTTCGTCTTTTTTCGCACTTTCTTCAAGACGCAAAAAAATCTTTTCAATTTTTTTTAATTTAGCTTGTTCTCGACGATACTTAACACCTTTTAAATAACCACTAAGATACCAAATGCGATCAAGTTTCTGGCGATTTTCAAACAACCGATTTTTATTTTTTTCAATTCGATACCGCCAAATAATAATTAAAATCCAAAACGAAAACATCAGCGGCAAGACACTTAGACGATAATAAATGTCTTTAATAATATCAATTGTTCGATTATTTTTCATTCCTTGATTTTTCTACCACTTACACTTCGGAAGTGTAAGCGAGAGGTTAGGAATTTGATTTTAACTTGCTAAAGTCGGCAGATTCGCCACCATTTTCTTCGTGCCATCTTCTGTCTTCTTCTGGCGTAATGCCCAATTTTTGCATCACGGCAGCATGAGTTTCGGGTGTTTTACTGGCTAATAGTTTAGCCCATTTTTCTTTGTCAATTTTCTTGTTCATTTTTTCTCCTCCCTAATTTTTTTAAACATTTTAAATATCCATGCTCGGTTTAAAATTATTTGTAGGATTAAAAGAATAATAATGGCTGAACCAAATACAACATGGATGTCAAGCCAAAAATGAGTTGCAAGCCCTAAATATACATCTTTTTTCAAGGAAGCAATTAAAGCAAAACCGGAAAATAACGCAACCAGCAAAGAAATTAGAGTAAAGATATTTAATATTAACCGTTTCATTTTAACCCTCGATGATTTTTTATTTCTTTATTTTTCTTAGAAAATATAAAGCAAATTATTAAAGAGATAACTATAGCTAAGTAAAAAATAAAATCTAAAATAGCTAGAAAAGTTACACTCTTTTTAAAACTAGAAATTTCAATATAAATCTTATATGAAGCGATGAATAAAAGAATTACTGGAAAAACTATTTTAAATAAACTTGAAGCCCAATTTAAGAATAATGGATAATCGTCAAGATAAGCATATCCTTCTCGACAAAACTTCTTTTGATTTATAAAATTTGAGATTTCGTTTTCAAGATCGTGAATGTAAGAATAACCTCTTTCTATTGCTACAACAGTTTGTAAATATCTGATGAGTAAACATAGTAAAAGAAACCATATAATAGTACCTAAAAAAGCAAAATCAATAGGAGTATTTAACCCGAGTTTAATAGAAATAGTTTGCAACAAAATTGCGGAAGCATTTTCAGGAGAATAAATTTCAAAAAGCAATAAGACTAAAACAACCAAAAGATAAGCAAATAACCTATCCCTTTGCTTAATTTTAGCTTGATTTATTTGATAAGAATCATTGTAGTGCTCAAATAATATCTGGCATACTATTTCTTTCATTTTATTCGGCCTCAAGCACTTTTGCTACATTTTTTTCGGAAAAACCAGTTATATACCAGTAATGTTCGCCAGATAATTCTTCCGGTAAAGCACAATTACTCGAGAGCTTTATGATGGCAATTTTATTTCCCTCATTAATGCTTTGACGAACCTCAAAATTTATCCAATTTCTAAATCCGATTTCTTCTGAAGAAAGATGTAATCTATTTGCTTCTTTTCCAACAATCACTAAAGTATGTGTCGCTTGCTTTATTTTAGCTGTGAGACCAGCCTTAATTCTACCAATATCTTCACTTCGAATTTCATTAGGTGTCAAATCATAAAATTTGAATTCAAATTTGTCATTAGCATCCCATGCTTCAAGCAGATACTTGTATTGTTTATCGTTTTCGTAGTCAAAGCTAACAAATACTTTTTTCACAATAATCCTTTCATTACTTCTTTACTTGAGTTTAAGACAGTGTTTAACCAAACATTAAACGTCTGCATCTACCTTTTTACTAATTCCTTAACAATTTTTATTTAAATGCGTCTGGTCCACCATGGGCTCCTTGCATTTTTATTTTAAATTGGATTCTAGATACCGACTCATTTTTTATACCTCCTGCAAGTCCAAGAACACTTACTCCGATCTTTCCTCCCCCTTTCTTTTCTTTTACTGTTGCAATATCAAAATACACAGATCCCCAAACATCATGATTTCCTTTCCCCTTCTCGATCTGTAATAATACATCTTCAATATATTCTTTCAACTCAGACATTTTTACTCACCGCCTTCTTTAATAATTTTCTCGATTTTTCTTTTCGTAAATTCTTATTTTAAGAATACGCAAATTCGAATAATGTTTTTTGTTGTTCTTTTGTATACATTGGTTCAATACCTACCCGCCTTACGACTTCTTCAGGAATCGGTAAATTAGCCAGTGATCTTGGTTCTACCTTAACTGCACCAGAACCATAAGATTTTCCAACAAGTTTCAAATTATTGATTGTTTTAGGATTGTTTAAAATCTGCCATAATTTATTAACATACTTTTTATCATCAAATAACGGATATACACAAAGAAAACTTGTTAAAGGTATTACACCAGCTTGGTTCATTACAAACCTTGCGTTTCTTCTACCAAGATAAGCAAAAAGAAATTTTGGAGGTTTTCTTTTTTCCATTTTATACCAAGGATTTCTTGTTGAAATAAGAGCTTTATACTGTAAATTATTTTTTTCTCCTATTTCAATATAATTTCTTAATGACTTTGGTAAATCTTCTTTTCGTTGATTATCAAGTGATAATAATAAAGTAGGACGACCTTTTTCTTCTAATTTTTTTAAATCATTAAGCGTAATAACACTTCCTTCCATATCTCTTGTCCTACCTAATGCTGACTTTAAATACCTACCTGGAATCCCTAACTCTTCGGCTTTTTGCTTCGTAATGAAAAAATAATCATTAGCCCCTGATGCAATACCTCTTATTACTTTTGCAAAATCACTTAATCTATATTTGTATTGGCTTCTTTCCGTTGGTCTTCTTGACATTCCCGTGAATAAAGCTTCTTCAGTATCTCTCTTAATTATTTCTAAATCAGAAAAATCACAATTTTTGTTTAATAAATAATTCAATAATTGACCTGACTCTTTTTTAACTCTAACCCATTCAAAAACTGATTGTTTAGGATTTTTCGAAATAAAAAATATTATAGCATTGGTATCAATATTCGGAAAAGGTGTAGCTTCACTTTCAAAAGTAATAACTTTTTCAATACAGTAATTATTTCCTATCCAGTTCCATAATTTTTTTGCAAATACACCTTCACAGGTATCTGAAGGCATTATAAAAGATAGTTTTCCGCCATTTTTCAATAAACCCAATGATTGAATTAGGAAATAAATATGAATTCCTGCTCTCCCATCTATATCGTAGCCTGTGTACTTATAGCTAATTTGTTTTAACAATTTCTTTGTGTCTGCCGATAAACGATGATGTCTAATATAGGGAGGATTAGCAATAATTGCAGAAATTTTTTTTGTTGGTGGTTCCTTAATAAAATCTCTTACTTCTACTACACTTTTATTATCAAAAATTTTATGGTTAAAAGCATCTTTTATCACATTTTTATCAATATCAGTACCGTAAAATTTGATTTGTCTTTTTTTATCCAGCTCTTTCAATGCTGTATAAAAAGCACCTGTTCCAACCGCAGGATCAAAAATCTCTTTTTGTTTGCCATCAAGAAAATAAGCCACCATGACTTTGGCAATCCATCCTGGTGTCCAAAATTGGCCCAAATTTCTTAATTCTTCTCGATTTTTGTTACTCATAGTTAAAACTTATGTAATACATTTAAGCATTCCTCAGAAATTTTCAAACTACCACCATCGAATTTTACATATGGAAGAATGTGTCCATTTTTATCTTCTACGTAAGCCGAAAGCAGTTGTGGCTCTTGAGTCGCTTTACCTAGAGGATAACCATAATGGTAGTAGAGTTTATAAATTGCCTTTTGAGTAGTTGCTCCTCCCGGTGCTTGAAATATTTGTATAGTAGGTAAAACTACTCTCTCTTTTATTAATCGCTCGGCTTCATTTAAAGAAATTCCATATGCACGGTCATAAAAAACATGCCAAATATGAATTGGTAATTTATTCATTTCTTGCCATTTTTTTAGTGGCTCCCTATCTTCCTCTTTAATTATAATTGTTGGTAATACTGCATTTTTCGCCAAACCAAGTTTTCCTTCGAGACGCTTTTGAGGTCTAAGTGCTGTATTAAAATCAGGCATTTTTTCTGCTTTCCATAAACTATTTTCACATTCAACACCAATAATAGCCTTGGACAGCAGAGGTTTAAGACTCTCTTCCTTGATAAAAGGTAATTCTGCTAAGCCATTATACCTCTCAATAATTTTTTCTACTTCTAATTTATCTTGTTTCTTAAATATTAAAAGATCGGGTCTTTTTATATTACCTAACCCTGCGGCTTCTAATCTTTCAAAATATAGTTCAAAAGCCCTAACATCGTCGTGAGGTGCAGTCCCGCTTGGACCATATGGAATCGCATAAAAATCATTAGAGGAATTTATACCATCCATAAGACGGTGTTCACTCCACACACCTTGAGACCATCTCATTAAAAAATCACTTCCACGCAATCTTCTAGGATTCAATAAAAACTCAGACCATTCAATTTCTGAAAAACCTGACAAAATATAATTAATGCTTTCGCTAGAAACACTTAACATTTTTTCAAATGGATGCATTTTACCTCTTTCCTAAATTAGCGATCATTTTACCTAAAAAATATGTATCTTCAGTAATGAATTTAATGATTAAATAATCATTTATTTGAACCACAAATACATTATCATATTTTTTGTAATTAAATGGAAGTGTGGATAACTTTCGGTTTTTGTTCGAGATAAATATTAAAAATAGTAGACAAATGGTTTATTGCCTGGTATACTTTAGGCAGTTTTGGGGAATGTTCCTGAACAATTTGAAAGCCCGCTAGACGCGGGTCCGCTGCGGCGGAGAGGGCTGGAAAGATGAAAATACTGACACATGTCGTAATGGCAACAGTTTGCTTATTCATGTCTTCTGCCTCAATAGCTCTGACTGAGTTTAGAGACGGAGAAACACATGTTGTTGATTACAAAATCGACGACGATGTATGGATAGATTATCAAACACCAAACGCACAAACCACCATCAGTTTAGTAAATTACGCATATATCCCTTTTACTCTTCGAGGGTATAACAACAGCAAGATAAGTATATATGGCTATTGGATTAATTACTTGGATATTCTCGACAATAGCTACGCAACGATTAATAACGGTTACGTAGGCTCTTTAAACGCTACCGACAATAGCCAGGTATTAATAAATAATGGAACTATGGATAACTTAAGCATCAGTGCTAATAGTCGTCTCGCAATGAAAGGAGGACGCATATACAACTCCTTTGTGAGTAGCGGCAACAGCTTTGCGATACTAACAAGCGGAGGAACGTTATACACAACTATAAGTGGTAACAGCAACATAATAATTAATGGCGGATGGTCGTCATATTCTTTCCACACAACTGACCTAAGTCACACTATAATTAACGATGGACTTCTGGGTTACGTAATTGCTCGCGATAACAGTCAAATAACCATCAGTGGCGGCTTAATAGATATACTTTTGGCCGCTGCAAACAATAGTCGAATAACTCTCAGCGGTTCCAATTTTACTGTTGACGGAAACCCTGTTGGTTTCAGAGAAATCAAAAGCATCTTCGGGAAAACTTATGACTCTGAACCATACAGAATACTTTCTGGCACGCTTGCAAACGGCAACACAATCAATAGCCAATTTCAAATTGGACAGAATGCTTTGATCAATCTTGTTCCCGTCCCCGAACCGTCCAGCTTACTTGCCCTTATTTCCGGCATCGCCACGCTTGGATTTTTGAAAAGGAGGAAATCAAGATGAAAGACTTTGGTAATCCCAATAACTACAACGAAAACCAGGACGGCCAGAGTGGACCAAGTAGACCAATCGGACCGCCACCATCAGTTAAATGGTGGGATGCTGTGCTTGTGCCGGGAATTCTGTTAATAATAGCCGGCGTTGGACTAATTGTCTGGCTGATTGTAAAATCCCCAAACCAATAACCCCGAGAAATCGGGGTTTTCTTTTTGAAAAACAATTAAACCGAACACTGATGAGAACGTAAAAAGTCCATTTCAGCTGGATCGTTGTTGTGAAGATCTTTAAGAAAATTTAGAAAAGTTTGGTCATCGCGAAAATCATTGTTTTTTTCCATCGCTTGACGAAAGGAGGTCATAAAGGCCGGGTAAGTGGTATTGATATCGCCTTTATCCAAATAACGATAAAACGAGGAAAGCATTCCCAACTCACACGGGTTATCTCGAGGATATGTTTGTGACAGTGAAATCGCCGGGTAAAGACTATTAAAATAAGTAATGTCTTTCGGCTCCTCTTTACCGTTAACTATTGTTTTAATATTAACGCGCGTGCCTTCGCCACAAACTAAATTTTGACCCAAAATTTCCGCCAAACCGGCCTGCTGCTCGTTAAACCAACTTGGAATATAATACCAAGTATTAATAGACATCCCCACTACTTTCAAAGCATGAGCACCCACTAATAAATGGGCTGTTTCGTGCTCTAAAACAAAATCAGTATAACAATCGGCTGGCCAATGCGTGTCCCAAGAAACGGAATCCATGTTGTCTTTAGACAAAAATTCACGATTCGTCCAAATATGTCTGGTTAAAATTTCTTCATCCAAAGTGGCCCACATGTGCATTTGAGCGCAACCACTGGCCGAATTCGTTTTACAAATTCGGTGAACTTCATCTTTTGGCTCTAATTCGTAAAACAAAGCCGGATACGGCGAAAAATCTTTACTAATATAACTTAAATCTGCTAGACCGTAAAACGCCAACATTTTAGGTAGCATATACTGATCAGTGAATTTAACAGTATTGTAAAAATTTTGACTAAAATTTTGAGCGCCGGCAATGCTCGGGTTAGCATCAAAGATAACATTTTCACCATAGAGCATAATGCGATCATATTTTTGGGCTGAAATTTTCGCCGCCAGATCTTCCGGCGAAATCTGATAAATATTTTCGCATAAAATATTATAATTTTGTTTAGCCGGGCTACGAACATAAAGAACTGTTTTTTTGCAATCCAAATTGCGATTTTTGGCCTCGGCCGATGGCTCGTGATATGGATAGTTTTTGGCCGCCGACATTTTTGGTTCATCGCTCCCCGATGATCCCGCCTGGCGCTGAATAATTATCACCATAATTACTATTGCAACAAGTACACCTAAACAACCCAAACACCACCATTTTTTGGATTTTTTCTTCGGTTTTTCTTCGTCTATCATGTCCCCTCTTATTTTCCGCCAGCTGGCAGATTTCTACCCCAATCTTTTACCCCAATAGTTAGCTTCGTCATTTTTTGACGATTTTTTTGGCAAAACAGGTTCTTCTGGTTTATCTTTTTTTATTTCTTTTTTTTCTTCTTTATAATCATGAACTTTAATATTTTTAGGAGTTTCGGTTTCAACTTTTTCTACTACTCTTCTTTCATCACGATGAGCCTTCGCCCATTCCGGGATACTCCCAGGTTCAGCCGCTTCTTCAAGCTTTTCTTCGGCCTCTTCAATTTTCTCTTCCACTTTTGCTTCTTCGACTATGGTTTCGACTTCTTCTTTAGATTCCGGCTCGGGTTGATTTAATTTTTCTTCTTTATCTTTCGACATAATCGTCACTGAAGTAACTTTATCCCCTGCTCCCATCCGCACTAAAATCACACCTTGAGTATCGCGTTGAAGTTTTTTAACCGATGCTAAAGCAATCCGAATCATTTGACCTTTAGAAGAAGCTAAAATTAAATCACTATCGTCACCTTGAGTTAAACGCATTCCTACAATCATCCCGGTTCTGTCAGTGACATTAGCCACCCGCATTCCCATCCCACCACGAAGTTGCGTTTTAAAGAAACTCAAAGGTGTGCGCTTGCCAAAACCTTTTTCTAAAACAATCAAGGCATCGTATTTCTCTTCCATTCCTGGTGGTAGAACGTCGGTCGCCACCGCATAATCATTAGCTCGAAGTTGAATTCCGCGCACGCCAGCCGCGGTTCGGCCCATTGAGCGAATATCACTTTCTTTATATAGAATGGATTGACCTTTAGCCGAAACTTGGAAAATCATATCATTGCCAGTGGTGAGTTTAACCCAACGCAAACGATCATCGGATTTTAATTTAATCGCTACAATCCCAGTTTTTCGAACTTTCGAATAAAGCTCCAAAGCCGTTTTTTTGACATTGCCTTTGGAAGTGGCGAGCAAGATATATTTGTACTTTTCAATTTCTTTGGGCGAAACAGTAATCATCGCCGTTACTTTTTCTTCCGGTGAAATTTGAAGGAGATTGACAATCGCTTGACCTTTGGAAATGCGTGAGACGGCCGGTAATTCGTAAACTTTAGTGTGGAAAATCCGGCCACGATCAGTGAAGAAATAAATATCATCATGAGTATTAGCCACGACCAAATGTTCAATCATATCTTCTTCTTTAGTTTCCATTCCCATCACGCCCTTACCACCACGAACTTGGCTGCGGTAGGCCGAAACCGGCATCCGTTTAATGTAATTACCACGAGTAAGTAGAATAATCACTTGCTCTGACGGAATTAAATCTTCGGCCGAAAACCGACCCAAAGATTCCGCATAAATTTTGGTTCGACGCGGACTGGGGTATTTGGTCTTTAAATCTTCTAATTCTTTTTTAATAATTTCTAAAATTCTTTTTTCGGAGGCAAGAATTGCTTCTAACTCTTTAATTAATTTTAATTTTTCTTGATACTCCGCTTCAATTTTTTCTCTTTCCAATGCCGCTAAAGCTGAGAGTCTCATATCCAAAATAGCATTGGCTTGGATTTCAGTTAATTTAAATTTAGTTTGCAGTGATTTACAAGCCTCGTCTCGATCAGCCGATTTGCGAATGGTGGCAATGACTTCATCAATTGATTTTAGGGCAATGCGCAAACCTTCCAAAACATGGGCTCGTTCTTTGGCGCGGGCCAAATCAAATTCAGTCCGATGACGGACAACTATTTTTCGGTGTTTTAAATATTCTTCTAAGATATTTTTAAGCGTCAAAACGCGCGGTTGAATCCCATCAACTAATGCCAGCATATTAGCATAAAAAGAAGTCTGCATCAGTGTTAATTCATACAAACGATTTAAGATTTTTTTCGGATAAGCATTTGATTTTAGTTCTACAACAATTCGAACTTTTTCTTTCCGATCCGACTCATCGCGAAGATCACTGATGCCTTCAATCTTTTTTTCTTTAACTAAATCGGCAATTTTAGAGATTAACTCCGCTTTGTTGACTTGATAAGGAATTTCAGAAACAATAATACGATACCCTCTCTTTGTTTCTTCAATGTTGGCCACGGCCCGCATTAAAATTGCGCCTTTACCACCCGCATAAGCGGCTTTAATTTGTTCGATGCCATAAATTTCGGCGCCGGTAGGAAAATCGGGACCTTTGACAAATTCCATCAAATCTTCAATCGTGCAATCCGGGTTGTCAGCTAAGTAAATCACGGCTGAACAAATTTCACCCAAATTATGTGGGGGAATATTGGTGGCCATTCCCACCGCAATACCCATCGAACCATTAATTAAAAGATTGGGTAGTTTCGCGGGTAAAACTTTTGGCTCTTTTTTGGTGCCATCGTAGTTGGGCACAAAATCAACTGTTTCTTTTTCAATATCAAATAAAAGCTCTTCGGAAACTTGGCTCATCCGCGCTTCGGTATAACGCATGGCCGCGGCGGAATCTCCGTCCATTGAACCAAAGTTACCTTGGCCATCAATCAGCGGCGCGCGCATATTAAAATCTTGAGCCATTCGCACTAAGGTATCGTAAACGGCAATATCACCGTGCGGATGATAGGATTTTAAAACCTCACCGACTACGGCCGCACATTTTCGATATTTGACATTTGATCTGAGCCCCGTCTCCCACATCGCATAAAGCACACGACGGTGAACCGGCTTTAGACCGTCACGAACATCCGGTAAAGCGCGTGCAATAATAACTGACATCGCATAGTCCAAGTAAGACTCTTGCATTTCCTCTTCCAAAACGCGACCACGAACTAAGCCAAATTCGGTTTTTTCATCTTTTGTTTTGGTTTTGATAAATTCAAAAGCCGACTCTGCTTTAGCCACTTCTTCAGGGTTTAAATCTGTTATTTCTTCTTTTATTTCTTCGTTTTGATCCACTACTTTTCCTTCCTCAAGCTATGTTTTTTAATTCCCCCCGGTTTTTTTACATTTGACGGCACGGCTCTGGGTTTCCCTCGCTGCTTTCCCATACCACTTACCTCATACCATTTCTTATGTTCTTTCTGCGTTTCTAAAAAACTATTCAAATTTTGATCTTGATCTTTTTTAGACATAATATCTCCAAATTTTCAATTTTTAATTTTCAATGAATTTTTAAATTGATTTAAAATTTTAAATTTGAAATTAATCATTAAACGTCAAGGTTTTTGACGTTCTTCGCATGAGTTTGAATAAAATGTTTACGTGGCCCCACTTCATCGCCCATTAACATTGAAAAAATTTCATCGGCTTTTTGAGCATCCTGAACTTCTACTTTTAATAAAACTCGATGTTCGGGATTCATTGTTGTCTCCCAAAGTTGATCAGGATTCATTTCACCCAAACCTTTATAACGTTGAATGGTGTAACCGCTGCCCATTTTCTTAGTAATTTGATCTTTTTGACTATCGTTGTAAGCAAATTCTTTGGCCTTACCTTTAATAATGGCATAAAGCGGCGGTTGAGCAATATAAAGATTATCACCTTTAATAATTTCCGGAAAATGTCTGTAAAACAACGTCAAAAGCAAAGTTCTAATATGACTACCATCAACGTCCGCATCAGTCATAATAATAATCCTGTGATAACGAAGTTTTGTAAGATTAAGTGTCTCGCCAATACTGGTGCCCAAAGCCACAATTAAATTTTTAATTTCATCCGATGAAAGCATTTTATCAAGTCGCGCCCGTTCCACATTTAAAATTTTTCCGCGAAGTGGCAAGATGGCTTGAAAATTTCTGTCTCGGCCTTGTTTGGCTGAACCCGCCGCTGAATCTCCTTCCACAATATATAATTCTGTTTTTTTAGCATCGCGCGAAGAACAATCCGCTAGTTTACCTGGTAAGGTCATTCCTTCCAACGCTCCCTTGCGAATAACCGTATCGCGCGCCGCACGAGCAGCCAATCTTGCCCGAAGTGAAAGGGAGCATTTTTCGACAATTTTTCGAGCATCAGCCGGATTTTCTTCCAACCAAAAACCCAAACCCTCTAGTGTTGCTTGTTCGACAATATTTTTAATTTCTGGATTTCCAAGTCGCGCCTTTGTTTGACCTTCAAATTGTGGTTCAGGCAGTTTGACCGAAATAATCGCTGTTAAACCTTCACGGGTGTCATCACCCGAAAGCGCGCCATCAGTTCCTTTAATCATTTCTGATTTTTTGGCATAGTCATTAATCGCCCGAGTCAGTGCAGTTCGAAATCCAGTTAAATGAGTCCCGCCCTCAGTGGTGTGAATATTATTAGCAAAAGTAAAAACATGCTCATTAAAATCAGTGGTGTAAGCTAAAGAAACTTCCACTTTAATGCCACCGTTGGCCTCTTTTTCAAAATAAGCCGGTGGATCGTTGAGTGCTTCTTTATATTTATTAATATAGCGGACAAATGACGAAATGCCGCCTTCAAAATAGAACGTGTAACATTTTTTAGGATCAGGCTCTTGGGATTCAGCTTTTCTAAGATCACAAACCGTGATCGTTATCCCTTTGGTTAAATAGGCTTGCTGACGCAAGTGATTTATGATCGTCTCCCAAGAAAATTCGGTATTAGCAAAAATTTCTTTATCGGGAATAAAAGTAATAGTTGTGCCCTTATCCTCCGCCGTGCCAACTACTTTAACCGGTGCTTTAGCTATACCGCGCGAAAATTCTTGTCTGTAAGCCTTGCCATTGAGATGCACTTCGGCTTCCAGCCAACTCGAAAGAGCATTGACTACTGAAACACCCACCCCATGCAAGCCACCAGAAACTTTATAAGCACTATCGTCCTCACCAAATTTGCCACCGGCATGAAGAGTGGTGAGAACTGTTTCTAATGCACTTTTTTTGGTTTGTTTATGAATATCAACCGGAATACCACGACCGTTATCAGAAATACTAACTTTATCATCACCTAAAAGTGAAACCGTGACGTGGTCACAAAAACCAGCCATTGCTTCATCAATGGCATTGTCAACAACTTCCCAAATAAGATGGTGTAATCCTTCTACGCCCGTGCCACCAATATACATGCCCGGACGACGACGAACTGGTTCCAAACCCTCTAAAACGGTAATATTTTTTGCACTATAATCTGACTGCGCTGCCACAAACAAACTTTCTAGCCCATAAATTAAAAATTGGGATAAATCCTTATCTTTCGCCCCTTTTTATCTTACAAATCTACTATATCAAAAAAATATTTAAAGTAAAACCCCTCGCAAACCATATCTAAACCTTGACAGTTTATTGTTTTTTAAGATAAAATATAATGTAACTTGAAAATTTTATCCGTGCAATTTTGGATTCTGAAAAGGAGGTATCTCATTATGAGCACCAAATTAACACTTGATCTTCCAATGATGGTTCTTAGACAGCTTCCCTCTGGCTTCCGGCTTGATAAATTCGAAGATGGATGGAAACTCGCCGATAATGTTTATTTTGAGGGCGACTCTAACCTTCTTACACTAAACACCTTTCTTCATGAAAGCGAGTTCCATATAAATGGACATGCAATGCTCGAGCGTGCCAAGGAAATGGGTAGCCGTGCTGGACAACGCCACGCTGAACAAATGCTTGAACAACAAGAAACCATCCCTCACTTGTGGCGAAAATTCTATTTAATATTCGCTGGCACCATTTGGTGTGATCTGGACGACAATCTTCACGTCTTGTGCTTGTATTATCGCAAAACAGGATGGCACCCATACTGGAGTCGTCTCAATAACGACTTCTATACTGAATCTCTCCTTGTACACCTCATCAAGTAGACCCATTCGTTTTTCTCCCCCGCTCAAATAGTTCCTTTCGAACTCGAGCGGGTTTTTTATTTACTTATTAAGTTTCTTACTTCCTATTAATTTTTCTATCAAAATACAATAAAACATAAAATCCATACCAGTAAAAATTCCACTTTTGACGCTGGAGCGGTAATAGTTGAATATTAACAGATAAAATTTTGAGAATAATAATTAGAATAGTGGTTACTTAATTCCTAAGATATTTTTTATCTAATATCCCTCGGTCATAAAACACTTCTAATAAATTAATTTCTGTTTCGATTCTATTAGCTAAAACATATTGAACATACGGTTTGATAAAATACATTTCCTTTAAAGCCTCAATTTCCAAACCACACTCAAACGGAAAAACATAGACACTTTCTTGTAATTTTATAAAACCAATTCTTTCAAGTTTTTCTCTTAAAATATCTCTTTCGTTCTTTTTCGTATCCGGAATATCAAAAATCACTATTCGCCATTTTTTATCCCATTTAGAAGGCAATTTAATTTCTAGTTGATCTACAAAATATTTTTTAATCCATTTCTGGCCCTTTGGCGTCACTTCAATAAACTCTCCTTTCTCATCAATATATTTTTTAACTACACCAGCTCTTTTGAGCCGATATATTTCTTGGCTAAATTTAATTTTGTCTTTAAGTCTAAATTTGTCATATTCCTTAAAAGGGATTCGATACACTCTTGCTTTATCAAAAATTGGGATCGCGTAACGATAGAAATCAACAAAATATAATAATACTTGTCGTCCAACAATCGCACTTTGTTTTAATTTAATTTTATTCATTCTAAACTTTAAAACTTTTTAAATACTAAACCTGAAACTATTCAACTTTTGACGCTCCAGTGGGAATAGTTGAATAAAGTTTTTATACTTCTCATTATCATAGATGAATGCTCGAACTTACACACACGCCTTTACACATCGGATGTGTAAAATGTAAAAATCGATGGGCAAACATCTAGATCCTTAGATCTCGGTTTAAAAGACCGTCAAAAAGCATTTTACCGTCCAAAGTGACGGTTAAATTTTCATCATTTTGACCCGGTTGTTTTTGAACCAAAAGATGATAATCCGAGTTATAAGGAATAAGATAACTTATTTCAATAATATTCGCCTGTCCCGGCTCGGTCGTAATTTCTGTGCCAAAATAATTTTTCTCAGAATCTTGTCCTACTTCAACTTTAGAACTAACATCTTTTTCGTTAATTTTAGCTTGTAAAAACTGGGCATTTTGAGGCACTAGAACTCTTAACCAATCTAAATTCTTACCATCGGGCCATTCGTATGAACCACTATGAATCCGACTAAATTTAAGATCGGCTTGATACATTTTTGGACCGTAATCCTCGGTTGTAGTTAGACGATAATCAATATCTTCTTTCATTGAAAGAGACGATTTATTACCCGAATAACTATTACTATTTAAATAAAGATAATCAGAATTTCCTAACTCTTGATTGGTAGGAATTGTCCCCGCTAAATTATGTTTTTGAACTAATGATTGTTTAGCTGAATCTTTAAAATAAAAAACAATTTCTTTGGTCGCCAGTTCATTTTTAACCAGATTTAAAAGTTGCACTTTATCTTTTAACGCCTGGCTTAAGATAGTTGGATACATTTCTTTCAAAAATGATTTTGGCTCATTTAAAACCCAGTTTTCCGGATTTTGATAGTAAACTCTTTCAATTTGTGATTGAGTCTCAAAATAAAAATTATCAGCTGAAATTGTGACATTAGATTTTTCCAGTTTTACTGGCCCTGTAATTTTCAATAAATCAACCATTAATTTAGCATTAATACCAACAACGCCATCAATTTTATCGCCCGTTTCTTGTTCGTAAAAAAAGGTGGCGTCAGAGGCGGCATCAGAAAAAGAAGGATCATAATTAGAATCGCGCAGCGCCCAAGTTTTTTCGTTGAGCATTCTTTGCATTGACCCAGCCGGCGGCGCCACATAAGCCCTCTGCGCAAACGCGTTATCTAAAGCGTAAATATTGGTATTAAAAGTAATATTTTTAACTTCAAAATCTTTAACTTCCACCACTGCATATGAACCAATAAAACCACCAGAAGATCGAAGCTCAGAATTATTTTGGAAAAGCACTAAAAATTTACCATTTCGAAATAAGGTTAAAAGATTGAGATTCGGTAAAATATAGGCCGCGCTAATTTTTGAAACAAAAAAGAAGCTCACAAAAATTGGTATTAAAATTAGTAGAACTAAGTATTTTCGCTTTTTTTTCTTTTTTTCTTTTTTCCAAAAATAAATTCCATCAACAAAACGAGTTCGTTTCATACCCTACCTTTAAAGAAAATTTAATTTCCTTTTTTATCTTCGGCCTTAAAGTAATCAACGGCTAAAGCCAAGATTGCACCTAAAATTACACCGGCAATGGCCCCAATAAGTAAATTAAACCATAAATTTGGCGTTGTCTCTGTTACCACCGAGGCGAATTTCACAATATCGTAAATATTTTCCGTATCAGACTTGCCTAACTCATTGGCTTTTTCTTGAACAACAGCGGCAGCGGCGTTGACTAGCTTTTCGGCTTCATCGGCGTTACTGTCATTAATCGAAACATTGACGGTAGCTGGTTCTTCACGAATCGCTTTAAAAGTTTTAGATAATTTTCCCTGCGAGACATCCGGCAAAGGCAGATTTGCTTTAGCATAAATGTCCTTGACTACTGCCGGCGAACTCAGCCAGGAAACTACAATTTGTGAGAAAAGACCGGACGACTGAACATTATAGTAATTATCAAAAAGATAATAATTAACCTGAGATTGTTTAATCGCCGATGTTTTATTAACGGTTAAAGTAGTGGCCGCAAGATACGACTTTGGTTGCATTTTAGTAAAAACAAAAGTGGCGATAATCGTGACAATGACTATGCCCCAAAAAAGTTTTCCATACTTGCCAATGATTTTAAAATATTCTCTCAGTTCCATAAAAACCTCCGGCTAAATTTTTAATTCTTAATTTTAAAACATTAAATAATTTAAAATTCAATTGAAATTTGAAATTTGAAATTCAAAATTTTTTAAGTCTACTATTAATATACTCGAAAACTTTGCTCTTGAAAAGCTCTTTATCAAATTTTTCGGCCTGCGATCTTATAATTTGGGGATCAAACTTCATTTTTTGAAATTTTTTAATCGCCGAAATTAAGTCTTCCACCGTCTGTTTTTCAAAAAACACACCGGTTTTGCCTTCAATCACAGTCTCTTGTGCCCCTCCCTGACGAAAAGCAATGACGGGGCGTCCGGCGGCCATTGATTCTAGCGGCACAATTCCCGCATCTTCCTCTTGAGGAAAAATAGTCGCAATCGAATCTTTGTAAAGTTGCGCTAATTTTTCGTCACTGACTCGTCCCACCAATTGGATATTTTTTCCAACACTTTTTTTAAAACTTTCAAATTTTGTGCCTGTTCCCACAATTTTTAAAGGCAATTTTAGTTTTTGGAAAGCCTCAATCACCATTTCCACTTTTTTGTAAGGCTCAAGACGCGAAACAATTAAATAATATTTCCCTTTTTCTTTGGATAAAGAAAAATTTCGACAATCCACCGGCACAAAAATTGAGACCGAATCGCGATTATAATATTTTTTAATTCGCTTTCGTACATTTTCGGAATTAGCAATAAAATAGTCTGGCCTAATAGCTGCTTTTAAGTCCCATTTTCTTAGATATGAGATTAAGATCGGCATAATAGGTCTTGCAAAAAACGGGATGGGCGCAGATTTTAGATAACTTTCTGAGTCCGTCCAAAGCCAACGGGTCGGCGTATTGCAATAACAAACATGGAGTTGATTTTGATTGGTTTTAACACCTTTAACCAAAGCTGAGGTAATTGAGAGCACAACATCGTAATCGGCTAATTTAAAAGATTCCACTGCTTTGGGCATTAAAGCTAGATACCATTTATAATGCTTGATCCCAAAAGGCAACTTTTGAATAAAAGAAGTTCTAATATCGAATTTGTCGTAGCGATGCAAGGTTTTCTCTTTATCCCAAACAATCGTGTAGACCGGCGCCTTGGGCAGTTCTTCTAAAAAATAGTCCAAAAGTCTTTCGGCTCCACCAAGTTGAGTCAGTTCTTCCACCACAATTGCTATTTTGAGATTTTTAATACGCACCGCGACCTCGAATCACCACCCAAATAGTTCTTAAGAAAATTTGAAAATCGAGCCATAAAGACCAATGTTCAATGTAATAAACATCGAGTTTAACCCATTCATCAAAATTCAGCTCCGATCGCCCAGAGACTTGCCAAAGTCCTGTCATACCCGGCTTTACTCCCAAACGACGACGTTGAAATTTATTATATTGAGCCACTTCGTTTGGCAAAGGTGGCCGAGGCCCCACCAAACTCATTTGTCCTTTTAGAACATTAAAAAGTTGAGGTAGTTCATCAAGACTGGTTTTGCGAATAAATTTACCAAAGGTCGTCAGCCTCGGATCATTTTTAATCTTAAAAATTGGACCATCAGCTTCATTTTTTTTATTCAATTTTTCCCAAACTTGTTGAGCTTCCTTACCACCGTAATTTTCACCGGTACAATATTCCGCTTTCATTGAACGAAATTTCCAAAAAGAAAAAAGTTTATTTTCAAAACCAATTCTATTTTGACGGTAAATAACTGAACCCTTGGAGGTAAATTTAACCCCAAGAGCAACCAGCAACATTATCGGTGAAAGAATTATTAATATGATGAATGATCCGATCATATCCACCAATCTTTTAATAATTCGGCCCCAACCGTCCAATGGTGTGCGATTAAATTCCAAAATCGGCACACCAGCGAGGGTTTTGACATCAACATGAGAAGATCTAACTAAGAATAAATCGGGTGTCATTTTAAAACCAATTTGATGAGCCCGACAAAATTCCAAAACTTCCGCAATTTTTGTCTGACCAATATGAGGATTAGCCACAATAATTTCGTCAGCCGGATTTTTGGCAAAAATTCTTTCTAAATTTTCAATTCCTTGTTCGTCAATAATTTTGACAATTTTATAACCTAGTTTTTTGTTATTTTTGAGTTCTGAAATAATAAAACGTGATGAGGAATTTTCGCCTAAAATAATAACTCGATGAATACCTATACTAAAACGATAAAGAAATCTTTGGATAAAATGGATCAAGCTTCGACCAAAAGTCACTAGTACAATGGCAATTAGCCAAACATAGATGATAATTAACCTTGAAAAAAAGAAAGTCCGTGAAAGAAAAAGCCAGGCTAAAAGAATCGCAATCGCCGCCGAGACCGCGACCAAAATTTTACCCAATTCCTGCAGGCGACCCTGATAATTCTTTAAAGTATAAAGACCAGCAAAAACAAAAACCGCGAACCAAATTGGCAAAGTCATGAGCACAAATTTTAAATAATCCAATAATGGTTCAACATAGACAACTGGTACAAATTCAAAAAAAGTTCTAAATTTATAAGCTATCACAAAAGAAGCAACAATCATTGCCAAATCAACGGGAATTTGCAAAAAAGTAAAAAAAAGCTCAGATCTTTTCAAAACATCTCCATCTAAAAATTCAACTTATAGTTTAACACAAAACTCGAAAAAAATCAAGCCTTCGATCCGAGATAACTCAAGAAAGCCCATTTTGGGCTCTCTTGAGTTTCCCTCGATATAAGCTACTTTAAGCTTTCTTAAGCATTGGAAGACCAGTTCGGCTGTTCTCCATTACTGCGTAGCCTTCTGGTAATTCATCCATTGCACCTTCTTTTTCGGTACGAGCAAAAAAGTAGATAGTTTGCTGACGACCACCACGTAAAGTCACATCTTTCGAGTGAAGATAGTAGGTTTCGCCGGATTTTTTTGACTGGACTGAATAAGCCATTTAAATCACCTCCTTCCTACCCCGATTGGGGATATTTTTAACCTTATTCAAAGGTTACATATTCATTATCAGAAGGGGCTTCTCTTTTGTCAAGAGGAAAACATAATTTTAAGGTAAGAATGAGACTTTAAACCTTGAAAATAGCCCCAAAAGAGGTCTAAATCTTAAAAGATATCCACAGGTTGAAGCTATAATTTTGCCTCGATTCTTTTAAGTAAAACGGCATTCGTCGCTACTATTATAGATGAGGCGGACATCAATAGAGCAGACACTTCCGGCCGTAAAATTAAACCAAAAGAATTATAAAAAACACCGGCGGCAATGGGAATAGCTAAAATATTGTAAATTGAAGCCCAAAAAAGATTTTGCTTCATCTTACCAACAGTTGCTTTGCTTAAAATGATGGCTAAGATAATGTCGTAAGGATCGGACTTCATTAAAACAATACTGCCGGTTTCAATGGCGACATCAGTGCCTGCCCCAATGGCAATGCCAATATTTGCTTGAGCCAGCGCCGGCGCATCATTAATACCATCACCCACCATTGCCACAAATTTTCCTTCATCTTGTAATTTTTTAACAAAATCTGCTTTTTCGCTCGGTAAAACTTCGGCAAAAAACCTCTCAATTCCTAAATCTTTCGCCACTGCTTTGGCCACTTGGTCATTGTCACCCGTAATCATGACTGGTTCAATGCCCATTTTTTTAAATTGAGTAATAGTTTTTTTAGCTGACAATTTAACGGTATCGGCTAAAGCAATCATTCCGGCCAATTTGCCATTAATGGCAATTAAACTTAAGGTTTTACCTTGACTTGCTAGTTTTTCCATTTCGTCTTTGGCTAAATCGGTTGCAACTTTATCTTCTTGCAACAGTTTTTCTTTACCCACATTGATAGTTTTTCCATCCACCACTGCCTTAAGACCCAAGCCTGCTATTGATTCAAAACTTGTTTTTTGGGGAATATTTATTTTTTGCGCCACCGCTTTTTCGATAATTGACTTAGCTAAGGGGTGATTTGAGCCTGATTCAACCGCTGCTTCGTACTTTAAAATATCCGTCTGGCTAAAACCTTCAAAAGCAATAATATCCGTTACTTTTGGTTTTCCTTCAGTTAAGGTGCCAGTTTTATCAAGCAAAATCGCGTTAATTTTAGAGGCATTTTCTAAAGTAGCTGCATCTTTGATCAAAACATTATGCTTAGCTCCTATCCCCGTGCCGACTGCCACTGCCGTGGGAGTGGCCAACCCCAAAGCATCGGGGCAAGCAATCACGACCGCTGAAACCGCAAAAGTTAAAGCCATCACTAAGTCGGCTTGGCCAAAATAAATCCAAGCAAAAAAAGTCACTAACCCCGAACCAATCGCTAAAACCACAAGATAAGCCGCCGCTTTATCGGCAATTCTTTGTCCTGGCGCTTTGGAATTTTGAGCTTTTTCAACCAACGAAATAATTTGAGCTAACACTGTTTCTGAACCAACTTTGGTTGCCCGAAATTTAATTTCACCAGTTTGATTAACCGATCCGCCAATAACTTTATCGCCAATTTTTTTGGCCACAGGGATTGATTCACCAGTAACTAAAGATTCATCAACCGACGATTCGCCTTCAATAATATCGCCGTCTACCGGAATCTTGTCTCCCGGACGAACAATTATAATATCTCCTTTAATAATTTCCGCACTCGGCAAAATTTCCTCTTTACCATTTCTTAAAACATGTGCCTGCGGCGGCACAAGATCAAATAAAGCTCTAAGAGAATCGGAAGTTCCCCTTCTTGAACGCATTTCCATCCAATGACCAAATAAAACAAAAGTGACCAACAAGGCGGCTGCTTCGTAAAAAGTTTCACTACTAGAAGTAATAGTCAGATAGACACTAAATAAATAAGCAGTCAAAACACCAGTGGCAATCAGAACCGACATATCGAGTTTCTTGTTTTTAAGCGCGCTGTAAGCACCAACCGTAAAAATTGACCCCGTCCAAAAAACAATCGGCGTGGTCAAAATTAAGAGCAACCAATTAACCGGAACAGGACTTGGTAAATGAATTTTTAGTAAGTTCACGCCAACCGGAGAATAAAGAAAAATTGGCACCGATAAAACCAGAGAGATCCAAAAACGACGCCGCATATCCTTTTCCATCTCTTTGGCCATTTGCGGATTAGTCATAGCTGCCTCATGATCCATATGACTCATTTTTTGCATATCATGATGCATTTCGTGTTCCATACATTAATTTTAACAAATTTAACTTTGAACAACCAACTAAAATTGACAAGCACTACAGCGACCATTACCATTGGTATAGGTCATTAATGAAAAAATATTTAAATAAATCTGCTCTTTTTGTTCTCTTCGGACTTATTGCTACTATTATATTAATTGGAAACGCTACCAATAGTTGGCAAAAAATTAGCCAAAAACTCACTTTAATTGCGCAAAATAAGACTGTTTTATCTCTAAATGAAACCATTATTCCCGTTAGATTAAATAACCTCGGTCAAATGATGCTCAAAGAAGGCGTCATTGACCAAGGAAAAATTGAATCAAAAGAAGGAATGGTTCGCCTTCTAAAAGACAACGGCTCTAATATTGTTATCACCAAAGACAACGCCAGCTATCTTTTAAATTTCTTTTGGGCTTTTGGTTTGAGTAACAAAAATGAAATTCTAGAGAAAGGACCAATGACCCAAAATGGCAAAACGGCTAATTTTGCCTCTACTGGCGGCTGGTCTCTCTCTCGAGGTCAAGCCATGGATCATTATTCAAAACATAATTTTATTACGCTGACGTCTGGACAACAAAAAATGGTGGAAGAAATGGCTAAAAATATTTATCGGCCCTGTTGCAACAACTCCACTTATTTTCCGGATTGCAATCATGGCATGGCCATGCTGGGTTTTTTAGAACTAGCCGCGGCGCAAAACTTAGATGAAGAACAAATTTATAAAGATGCTTTAATCCTTAACACTTTTTGGTTTCCCAATGATTATTTAACAATTGATCAATATTTAAAAGAGAATAGTCAAAATTTGGTAGGCTTTAACCCTAAAATTATTCTTGGAAAAAACTTTTCGAGCCAACAAGGCTTTGCCTATATTAGATCGCAAGTTAAAGATCTGCCCTTCGTCACTGGCGGTGGCAGTTGTGGGGTTTAATTTTTATTAATATATTTCCAAAGTGCCATAATCCCAAGCACAAGAAGAACAATAATTAAAATGTAGCTTAGCCACATAAAAAGTGAGGCCACGCCAACATTACCACCCATCATACCTTGAGATATGGAATCATAATCCATCATTTTAGTCCCTTCTACTTATAGTATAGCACAAAAAGATTGTGTAATATGTTTGTTGACAATAATATAAAAGGTTTGTTATTATAAATTCACCTCTACCTATGGTAGACGTCGAAGAAAGGACGAGATGAATTCAAAACATGAAAAAACTTTAATTAATTTTAAAAAGGCCAAAAGTCACATTGAAAAAATCATTAAAATGCTTGAAAGCAATGAGTACTGTATTGATATTATGCAGCAAAATCTCGCGGTGATTGGCCTCCTAAAATCCGCTCATCAAATGTTAATGGAAAGCCATCTTAATTCCTGTTTTAAAAATGCCATGAAAACTAGTAATGAAAAAAGAAAACAGGAAATGATTCAAGAAATTTTAAAAGTCTCTAAAATGGCCAATAAATAAAGAGGGGTAAAACCTATGGGAAAAACCATTGTCCCCGTCAAAGGAATGCATTGCCGATCTTGTGAACTCTTAATTGAAGGAAAATTAAAAGAAATCCCCGGAATTAAAGGTATTGCTGTCAGTTATAAAAAGAAACAAGCGGAATTCTTCTTAAATGATCCAGCTACTATGAATAAAGTTGCTGACGCAATTTATGAAGCTGGTTATGAAATCGGCCGTGAGGAAAAAAGCTGGATTAGTAAAAATCCCACCGAATACAAAGATTTAGGCATTGCTTTAGTGATTTTGGCGATTTTGTATTTGGTTGCAAAAAAATTTAATCTTACCAATCTTAATTTTGGTAATACTAATAACCCTTCGAGTTTAATCGTCGTATTATTAGTGGGTTTAACCGCCGGTGTTTCAACCTGTATGGCGTTGGTAGGAGGCTTAATCCTAGGCATATCGGCGCGTCACTCGGAAAAACACCCCGAAGCAAGTGCCTTTCAAAAATTTCGACCTCATCTTTTCTTTAATTTAGGTAGAATTCTCTCTTACTTTATTCTTGGTGGTTTAATTGGGACTATTGGCAAAGCTTTTCAGCTTTCCAGCTCACTGCTTGGAGCGCTAACTATTATTGTTGGTATTTTTATGCTGATTTTAGGGATTCAATTAACCGAATTATTCCCCCGTATTTCGAGCACCGGTTTTACTTTACCTTCTGGGTTAGCAAAACTTTTTGGAATTAAAAAACGACATGAAAGAGAATACAGTCACACTAATTCTCTTGTGACCGGTGCTTTAACCTTCTTTTTACCCTGCGGTTTTACTCAGGCAATGCAACTTTACGCCATGAGTACGGGGAATTTTTGGTCTGGCGCCGCCATTATGGGTGTTTTTGCTCTTGGCACTGCCCCGGGTCTTTTGGGAATCGGAGGTCTTACCTCAGTTATCAAAGGCGCTTTTGCGAAAAAATTCTTTAAATTTGCCGGTGTGTTGGTAATTTTTTTAGCCATTCTTAATATTTCCAACGGGTTTAACCTGACTGGCTGGAGAGGAATTTCGTTTAATAATAGTACTGTTAGCGCCAAAGACGATCCAAATGTAAAAATCGAAAACGGCGTTCAAATTGTTAAAATGACTCAAAATAGTTATGGTTACACCCCCAATAATTTTACGATCAAAAAAGATATTCCGGTTAAATGGGTTATTACTTCTGAAGATGCCCGTTCTTGCGCCGCTAGTATTGTCGCTTCTAAAATTAATGTAAAAAAATTCTTATCCGCCGGTGAAAACATAATTTCATTTACGCCAACGGAATTCGGTGAAATAAAGTTTTCTTGCTCTATGGGAATGTACACCGGAAAATTTACAGTGGTAGAAAATGAAGACCCTAAAACTATTACTTTAAACAGTTCTGCTACACCGACTCCTACTAAAAGTAACAACGAAATTCCTCCTCTTCCACCAGATGCTCAAGTGATTACAACAACTTTCATTTCTCCCAAAGATGATATTTCTCCCAAAGAATTTACCGTGCAATTCGGAAAACCGGTGAGATTTCAAGTTGAGGCCAAAGAAGACGGTCGAGGTTGTATGAGTACTATCACCGTACCAGGACTGGTGGACAGACCTCAATTTATTGAAAAAGATAAAACAATTGTTTTTGATTTTACCCCCAAAGAAAAAGGCACCTATTATATTACTTGTTCAATGGGTTCCGTCAGAGGTAGAATTATCGTTAATTAAACACTTGACAACATTACTAATTACCTATACCGTAGGAGTAGGTTTAATAAATGAAAGGAGATATTTATGAAGGAATTAAAATTTAAAATCTCGGGCATGCACTGTGGTTCTTGCGAAAAAATAATCCAAATGGAACTCGACGACACTGAAGGAGTCTTAGAATCAAGGGTTGATTCAAAAACAAGCAGCGGCTTTGTCAAAACTGAAGATAATGTTTCTCCTGAAACAATTATTGAAACAATTAAAAAAGCCGGTTATAAAGCGGAATTAAACGAAGGTTAAAATGAATAGTCCTAAAAAAATTTCACTCTCACTTTCGGGGATGCATTGCACTTCTTGTGCTTTAATCATTGAACGTTCGATTAAAAAATTGCCGGGAATTAGTCAAGCTAATGTCAATTTTGCCGCCGAAAAAGCAATTGTTTTATTTGACGAAAAATCCACTTCTTCCAAAGACATTATCCAAGCAATTAAAAAAGCTGGCTACAAAGCGGAAACTATTAACGAGAAAGACGCCGAGTTTGAAAGAAAAAAGCAAGAATTTGAAATTTCAGCCATGCGGAAAAAGTTTATTTTTAGCTTAATTTTAAGTTTGCCAATGCTTTATTTCATGTTCTTGGATTTCTTCAAATGGCTGCCCGGAGGAATGTCGTTACCACCTTATTTTGGTATTATTTCTTTAATCTTAGCCACCCCGGTTCAATTTATTATTGGCGCCGGCTTCTATAAAGGGATGTGGTCTTCTTTGAAGATGAAGACTTTCAATATGGATAGCCTGATTGCCATCGGCACCTCGGCGGCTTATTTTTATAGCTTATTTAATTTTACCAACTTTGCTTTGACCAATCGTTCGCTACTTGGTCTAGCCAGCCAAAAAATTCCCGATCTCTACTTTGAAACTGCCGCTTTTTTGATTACTTTTGTTTTATTGGGCAAATACTTAGAAATGCAGGCTAAAGGCAAAACTTCCGATGCCATTAAAAAACTAATGGGTTTGCAGGCTAAAACCGCTCGAGTAATTCGCAATGGTAAAACTTTGGATTTGCCCATTGATAAAGTTGTCGCTGGTGATACTATTTTAGTTCGTCCTGGCGAGAAAATTCCCGTTGACGGCAAAATCACCAAAGGCTCTTCGGCAGTTGATGAATCAATGATCACCGGTGAGAGTATTCCGGTTGAAAAAAACCCAGGCGATACTGTGATCGGCGCCACGATTAATAAACAAGGTAGTTTTGAATTTACAGCCGAACGTGTCGGTGAAGAATCTACCCTAGCCCAAATTATTCGCTTAATCGAAGAAGCTCAAGGATCAAAAGCGCCCATTCAAACTTTCGCCGATAGAATTTCGGCCTGGTTTGTCCCAGCCGTCATTAGTTTGGCCATTTTAACTTTTTTAGTTTGGTTTATTGGTTTTAACGCCGGACTTTCTTTTTCACTAATGACTTTTACGGCCGTGATTGTAATTGCTTGTCCTTGCGCTTTGGGATTAGCCACTCCCACCGCCATTATGGTTGGTACGGGTAAAGGCGCCGAATACGGTATTTTAATTAAAGGTGGCGAACCGTTAGAAGCCGCCAACCGCATTAACACCATTATTTTTGATAAAACCGGCACTTTAACTAAAGGAAAACCTCAGGTAACCGATATTTTAACTTTTGGCAATTTAAATAAAAATGAAATTTTAAAAATTACCGCCAGTTTAGAAAAATCTTCAGAACACCCACTGGCCGAAGCAATTTACGGGTTTGCCCAAGAAAAAAATATCACACTTTCATCAATTTCAAATTTTAAAGCCATTGCCGGTCACGGCGTTGAAGGTATAATCAATCAGAAAAAATATTTTTTCGGGAATCGAAAACTAATTACCGATATTGTTAATCTGCCAATTAACTCTATCGAGCAGGAAGTGGCTAAGCTTGAGGAACAGGGTAAAACCGTAATGATCATCGCTTCCGAAAAAGATTTATTAGGTGCAATTGCGGTGGCTGATACAATCAAAGAAACGACCAAAGAAGCAATTGAAAAACTTCAAAATCTAGGGATTGAAATTTATATGATTACTGGCGACAACGTCCGAACTGCTCAAGCGATTGCCAAAGAGGCTGGTATCACTAATGTTTTAGCTGAAGTTTTACCCGAAGATAAAGCCAATGAAGTTAAAAAACTTCAAGAAAATGGTCGTATTGTCGCCATGGTCGGCGATGGTATTAACGACGCCCCCGCTTTGGCTCAAGCCAATTTGGGCATTGCCATGGGTTCTGGCACTGATGTGGCGATGGAAACCGGCGGTATTGTGATTATTAAAAATGATCTTAACGATGTTGTCACCGCCATTGAATTAGCCAAAGAAACATTTTCAAAAATAAAACAAAATATGGTTTTTGCTCTTTTATATAATGTCATTGGTATTCCCATTGCTGCTCGGGTTTTTATGGAATTTGGTTTGGTTTTAAGACCAGAATTAGCTGGTTTAGCAATGGCCCTAAGTTCTATTTCGGTTGTCAGTAATTCACTCTTAATTAAGTATTTCAGACCAGCTAAAATTAATTATTTTTCGAAAATTGCCCCATATGCCATGATCGTCATTTTTGTTTTGCTTTTCCTTCAGTTTGCCCGGCTAAGTTCAAATATGACCGAGCAAGAAAATATGATTAATAAAACATCGTGTAACAAAACAACTACTTGTCAACTTGAAACTAAATAGGAGTTTTAATTAAAAAAATAGAAAGGAGAAAAAATGCTCAACGGAACAAAAATTGCCAAAGTAGCCGTCGTTTGGATGACAATTCTTTATCTCATCTGTACCTTCTTTGCCGCTGTACTGCCAAGTATTTACAGTAACTTTGCCGGCTATCTTGTTCATTTCGGAACTATCACGTCAAAGCCAGAGATTACTTTTACTTCAGCCATCATCGGTTTGGTCCTAATAGACATTGTCACCTATCTGATTGTTTGGCTTTTCGTCTGGCTATACAATAAAATGAATTAACACAGAGGGATAAAAATGAGTCCAACATTACTGGGGGCATCAGTGGTCGCATCGTTCCTGGGAGGAATTTTAGCGCTTTTAGCACCTTGTTGTGTCACTTTTATTTTTCCAGCTTATTTTGCTTCGGCTTTTAAGCAAAAATCAAAGATTCTTTTAATGACCTTTATTTTCTTTTTGGGTCTGGCAGTGGTTTTAGTACCGATAAGTTTAGGCCTAACGGCCTTGGCAAAACTTATTTCTCATTATCATGACGAAGTCTTTTTACTTGGTGGAATGTTTTTGATTATTCTGGCAGTTCTGGCCATTTTTGGTAAAACTATTCCTATGCCTTTTAAGACGCATAATCCTAATCTTAAAAAGAGCGATCCACTGTCAGTTTTTCTGCTTGGTGTGCTTTCCGGCGCGGCCAGTTCGTGTTGCACACCGGTTCTGATTGGCGTGTTGACGGTTAGCGCTTTATCTGGAAAAATGCTTTATTCAATTCTTTTAAGTTTAACTTATATTTTGGGTATGGTTTCACCACTCGTTTTTATGTCTTATTTTTGGGATCGTTACGATTTTTCACGTTCGAAATTACTCCAAGGTAAAATTTATGCCTGGAAATTATTTGGCAAAAAATACTACATTCATTCAACTCATCTTATTTCAGCTATCATTTTTGGTGGGATGGGTATTTTGATTGTGGTTTTGACACTCCTAGGTAAAACGTCGATTAGTTCCTCATATGAAATGAAAATGTCAACCGCTTTTAACAATTTAACTAACTTAATCGTCGCTAAAACCAAAATGATCCCCGAATATATCTGGGTAGCTTTGATTATAATAATTTTTGTAATCTTAATTTGGCAAACAATTAAATTTACCAGGAGGAATAATGAAAAAAGCAAGTAGTAAAATATTGACTACGCTTACTATAGTTGGTGTAATTGCGTTAATAATCGGTGGAATAGCACTATTTGATCAATTTAAAGGAGAAGGACCAGTTGAAGGATTAAAGGTAGGAACCCCTGCACCTGATTTTAGCGTTAAAGATTATTCCGGTAAAATCGTTTCTTTGTCAGATTACAAAGACAAGAATTTACTTCTGTATTTTAATGAAGGACCCGGTTGTGCGCCTTGCTGGCAGCAAATTATTGATCTTCAAAAGGAACAGGAAAAGTTTCTTTCGGAAAATATCGCGATCGCAACAATTGGAGTAAACTCGGCTGATTCTTGGAAACCAATTATTGAAGGTAATAATCTGAAGCTACCGATTCTCTTAGATCTTAATAAAAAGATGTCTCGAGACTATGAAACTCTTGATCTATCTTCTTCAATGCATGCGGGCGAAAGTCCGGGACATACTTTTGTGTTAGTAGGAACTGATAAAAAAATTAAATGGGTAAGTGATTATCCGGATATGCGAGTGACAAGTCAAGAAATTCTTGATAAAATTAAAATTACTCTAAAATAAAAAAACCGCTTATTCCCCTTCCGAAGCGAGGGAAGTTGCTGAGCGTTTTTATTTAAGGCGGTATCCTGCTCTTAAATCAATGTTATGAGTTAAGAGACACCGGATCCCAATTGTAAAATGTTGTTACTCCCAGCTTTCCTTCAAAGCTCGCTTCGAAAGGTTTTTTTATCTTCCAAAACCTAGTATTTGATCTTAAGTTGAATGGCTCCAACATACTCTTCCGCCTAAAATCTCTTTATAGTTTGGGACGGACATGATAGCCGGAAATACCATTCCCCCATAATCTGCAACCAGGCTTGGATAAAAGATAAAAACCTTAACGTGTCGGCTTTAAAGTATATTCTTCAATATTTCTTAATGCACCTATATTATACCACAAATTGGGTTAATTTTCTAGACAGACTAAATTCTACTCTTCTTTTTCGTCTTGTTCTTCAGTGCAACAATTTTCTTTTTCTTCATTACATTCGCAATCGCAACATTTTTTATCTTCTGACATAATTATCCTTTCTAATTTTTTACCTTGATTTTTTTAATTATCTCGCGCCATGTTAAGCACCGCTGCTTTTTTAATTAAATCATAATACTCTGTTAAAACAATACCAGTGACTGACACCCGTGATTTGTCTTTAATTGTATAAATTTCTTTTTGAGTTTTAGCCATATGCTCAGAAACTTCTAACTCTGCTGCCTGAAGCTCGGCAAACTGTATTTTAGTTGGTCTATCTCCAACATTAACATACCCATCTTTACCCAAACCCTGGGGAAAAACTTCGTTAGCAAATTTGTCCATTTCATTTCCCAAAGTACTAACTAATTTTTTGTCTTTGCAATTCTTCCCTAATTCATTTTTAAAATCTGCAAGATCAGCTTTAATAAATTTTTCCGGATTTGAAGGCAGACTAATATCTTCATTTGACTGATAAATTAAATCGCCCATTTTAGTACTAGATGCTTGGTTAAATTTTTCTTCATCTTCTACAATATAATTATAGCTGCCATCGGCTTTTCGTGTTACTCCAGCTTTAAATACATCAGCTGCTACGTATGGCATAGTCATTTCAACACCATTTTTATACCTTAACCAATCTTTGGCATCAGCCCTTGATTCTTCAATACTTCCACCCCAAAGTGAAATAATGGCGGCTGAAGGAAGAAGAAATTTTCCACCTGGTAATTTTTGGAGAAGATGAGATATTTTACCCATCGCTCCTTCTTTTTCTTCCTCTTTTACCTCATTAGTTGGCTCATGCCATTCGGCTTGCCCCTCAGGTTGAGCGCCAAATTCTTGGTTCATTAGACCTCCTAGAAAATTTTATTTTCATGACTCAGTGGTAACACCGTCAAATTCTGGACCGTCAGCTAAAGCTTCGGCTTTAGTCGTTCGAACAATGCCGTCTTTATGATGTGCTGGAGAGTAAATAGTGTAAAGTTTAAGATCTTCTTCGGTTGAAGTGTTAATAATATTATGTTCTGCCCCTGCTGGGACAACGACAGCTGAGCCATCTTGCACCATTGATTCATTGCCATCAATAATACACTTTCCTTCTCCCTTTTCAAAACGGAAAAATTGATCATTTTCCTCATGAACTTCCATCCCAATTTCTTCTTTTGGCTTTAAAGACATTAAAACCAATTGGCTGTGTTTTCCAGTGTAAAGCACTTTGCGAAAATTATTATTCTCCAATGTGTCTTGTTCAATGTTTGAAACAAAACCCTTCATAATTCTCCTTTTTTTATGTATTTAATATTGTTTGATTGATTTATGGCTCCCGGGCTTGGATTCGAACCAAGACACCGACCTTCAAAGGGTCGTGGCCTACCATTAGCCGACCCGGGAATACATTTTGATGATATCATTTCTACCATATTTTTTCAACAAAAAAGCCCTAAGCAATCGATAAGCCAGGTTTTGTTTTGACAGCATCTATCTAACGCGTCTGGACTCCCGGACATCTGGTCGAGTAGACCTTGATGATGAATGGAGCCCACCAGACTTGCACCATGTAGGGTTTGCCCCGCACTATGTCACCATAGATACGCGTGTGCTCTTACCACACGATTTCAACCTTACTCCTATCCGCCAGCTGGCGGACGGTTAGCGGTATGTTTCTGTTGCACTTTCCCTATCCTCACGGACGGTCCGACTCAACATCGGACTACAACACTCTGTGGTGCCTGGACTTTCCTGTCCGACGTAACGTCGGACTAACTGCCTCGATTACTTAAGGCAAGTATATTATACCATATAATCTCTATTTGTCAATCTACCAATTGGCTTGCAACATCTCCTATGATGTACACTTGGACCCAATTTTTCCAGTCTTTTCTGATGTAATTTAGTACCATAACCTTTATGTAACCCAAAACTATATCCTTCTATTTTTTCGTCTAACTGTAACATTAACTTGTCGCGATAAACTTTAGCGATAATTGAAGCAGCGGCAATGGAAACACAATTCATATCGCCTTTGATTAAATGAAGACAGGGGAGAGGTGAGTCAAATTTAAAACCATCCGATAAAACAAAATCTGGTTTGACCTTAAGATTTTCTACCGCTCGCCGAAAAGCAAGCTGCGTTGCTTTAGTCAATTTTAATTCATCAATTTCTTCAACACTAACTTCTCCAATCCCCCAAAAGCAGGTTTTCTTAATTTTTCTCGAGAGCTTCTCCCTATCTTTTGATGTTAATAATTTCGAATCACGCAGTTTATAATATCTTCTGTCCAAAATCACAGCCGCCGCGACCAACGGCCCGGCCCATGCCCCACGTCCTACTTCGTCTAATCCACAAATAAAATTAAAGCCTTGCTCTTTAAGATTTACTTCATGATTGTCTTTGGGAATCCGTAATCTTTTCGTTAATTTTAATTTTGGTCCTCTCTTTTTCACGGTTTTATTATACCAAAAAATTATTTTTGCACTTCTTGACAAAATGAATTTTTGAGTATAAAATTAATTGTTGTTTCTTAATTCAAAAATAAGGAGCACGACCATGACAGAAGGACGTATTATTCTACTTTGCACCCTAGGTCTCTGTGAACACTGCAACACGCTACTTACTATCACCGATCTGCCAGCCGACGCTATCCATGCCGAATGGTATTGTCCAAAATGCAATGGTATCTTGACTGGTAAATCCTTCGGTTACAACAACGAAGGAAGGCGAATACAATGGGTCGGCCCCAATAGTAAGTGGACCGCAACCAAACCAACCGAGAGTTTTGTTCTCGGCAACTGGGAGATAATTCTTCGCATGCCCCATTCACCCTTTTTCAGTCGCTACTAACCCTCCCCTCTTCGCGGATGCTTAGACTCCAAGCATCCGCTTTTTTTAATTTTTGAGAACTTCTTTTAAATATTGACCGGTGTAAGATTTGGCGATTTTGGCCACCTGTTCTGGAGTTCCTTCAGCAACAATTTGACCACCCCCTTCTCCTCCTTCCGGACCCAAATCAACAATCCAGTCAGCTGATTTAATCACATCAGTATTATGTTCAATTACTACCACCGTATTGCCTTTATCCACCAAGGCTTGCAAAACCACCAATAATCTTTTAATATCTTCAAAATGAAGACCAGTGGTTGGCTCATCTAAAATATATAAAGTCCGACCCGTATCGTGACGTGAAAGTTCGGCCGAAAGTTTAATCCGTTGCGCTTCTCCACCAGACAAAGTATTAGCCGGCTGACCCAGATGCATATAACCTAAGCCAACTGATTCTAAAACTTTTAATTTGTCGCAAATTTCCGGAAAATCTTTAAAAAAGACCAAGGCATCTTCAACCGTCATTTCCAAAACATCGGCAATCGTTTTACCTTTAAAAGTAATTTCCAAGATTTCTGGATTATAACGCTTGCCCTTGCAATCCGGACAAGTAACATAAACATCAGGCAAGAAATGCATTTCAATTTTTAAAACACCGTCGCCTCGACAAGTTTCACATCTGCCACCACGAAGGTTGAAAGAGAACTTTGAAGCATCAAGTTTTTTCGCTTGCGCTTCCGGCATATTAGCAAAAATATCTCTGATATAAGTAAATAAATTCGTATAGGTAGTTAAATTAGAACGCGGCGTGCGACCAATCGGTGATTGATCAACAGAGACAACTTTATCTAAAAATTTAATGCCAGAAATTGCCTTGTGTTTGCCAATTTCATTTTTAGCTCGATGTAATTTGTTCGATAGAGAGTTGGCTAAAATATCTAAAATCAAAGTTGATTTACCTGAACCCGAAACACCGGTTAGACAGACAAAATTATTTAAAGGAATCCTAACATCAATATTTTTTAAATTAAATTCTGAGGCACCTTTGATAATTAATTCTTCTTTAGTCTGTGGTCGTCTTTTTTTAGGTATTTCAATTTTCTTAGCACCGGAAAGATATTGACCGGTTAAAGAATCAGGATTTTTCATAATATCTTTAAGTGTTCCTTCAGCCACCACTTTACCACCATGATCACCAGCCCCTGGACCAATATCAACTACCCAATCAGCTTTCTCAATTGTTAAAGGATCATGTTCCACTACGATAACGCTATTACCAGAATTTTTTAGAACATCAAAAGTTTTAAGTAATTTTTCATGGTCCCGCGGATGAAGCCCGATTGAAGGTTCATCTAAAACATAAATAACGCCCATTAGCCCGGTGCCCAGTTGAGTTGCGAGTCTTATTCGTTGGGCTTCCCCACCCGCTAAAGTTGAGGCGTTGCGATCTAAAGTTAAATATCCCAGACCCACATCAAGCAAAAATTTTAAACGTTCAGAAATACTATTGACGATTTTAGAAGCAATAATTTTTTCATTTTCCGAAAGACTTACTTTTCCTAATTCCAAATTAAAATATTCATGGAGCTTTTCAATACTCATTGAAGTGATATCAACAATATTTTTCTCACCAATCGTAATACTTAGGACTTCCCTACGAAGACGTTTACCGCCACAATCAGGACAGATTCGTTCAACCATATATTTTTCAATTTCAGATTTTAAATAATCGGAATCTGTTTCTTTATAACGACGCTCTAAATTAGGAATTACTCCCTCAAAACCAGCTTCACCCACAATAGCTTTATCGCCATATAAAACAATCTGACGAATTTTACGTGGTAATTCACCCACTGGCGTGTCTAAAGAAAATTTATGACGTTTAGCCATTTCAGAAATCACTTTGTTATACCAATTAATGTGTGATGTAATCCTTGACCAAGGTCTAATTGCTCCTTCAGCCAAAGTGAGCCGTGGATTTGGTAAAACTAAATCTGGATCAACTTCGTAACGACGACCTAAACCTTGACAGACAGGACAAGCACCCTGTGGCGAATTAAAAGAAAATATTTTTGGGTGGAGCTCGTCAAGCGTTGTTTGACATTTTGGACAAGTGAAATCTTTAGAATATTTTTTTTCTTTGCCAGAACCACCCTCTGTCACAATCAAATTACCTTGACCCAATTTCAAAGCTTTTTCCACAATTTTCAAAAAAGCATCTGGCGACAAAGTCTTTAAATCTTGTTTTACTTCTTCAATCAAAGCTTCAATCGTGTGTGGTTTGGATTTATCTAAATTTAAAAGTTGGGCTTCAAGTGTATCCACCAAAATTCCGTCAATGCGAACTTTAGTAATTTTGGCGTCTCTAAGTTGGGAAATTAAATATTTGTGTTCACCTTTTTGCAGTCTAACTTGTGGGGCAAAAAATAAGATTTGTTTTGATAAGCTGAATTCTTTTGAAATATCAGTAACCATTTCTTCCGGGGTAATTCGAACCAAAACTTTATTACAAGTCGGACAATGTGGATGACCAATTCGCGCAAAAAGAACTCTTAAATAATCGTAAATTTCTGTGACTGTGCCCACGGTTGAACGCGGATTTTGGGAAGCACTTCGTTGGTCAATGGAAATTGCTGGTGACAAATTTTCAATCCAATCAAAATCCGGTTTTTCTAAATTACCAAAAAATTGTCGCGCATAAGTCGAGAGTGATTCGACATAACGACGTTGGCCTTCGGCGTAGATCGTGTCAAAAGCCAGTGAAGATTTACCCGAGCCGGAAAGACCGGTAATTACCACAATTTTATCTCGAGGAATCTCTAGATTAATATTTTTAAGATTGTGTTCTCTTGCCCCATGAATAACAATTTTGTCTTTCATACTTTCGCTATTATAACAAAAAAATTTCCGCCTGGCAATACCCTTGATTTGACAAACAAGTAAAATTCTCTTAAATTTAAGACACAAAGAAATTTAAAGAATGGAGGTTTAATGCTAGGCGATAAGCGTCCTACCCCATCAGGACAGGGAACGGTTGTTGGCGCCAACGTCAAATTAATCGGCACTCTTCAAGATGCCAACGATATCGTAGTTCACGGTCGAATTGAAGGAGAGGTTATTTCTTCTCAAGCCGTCAGTATCACTGAAACAGCATACGTCAAAGGACCAATTTCCGGTGAACTAGTCACCATTGCAGGAAAAGTTCGTGGTTCAATTACGGCTACTGGCAAATTGGAAATTATGCCAACCGGTAAAATCTTTGGCTCAATCACCAGCAAAGATTTATCAATCAGGTCCGGCGCTACTTTTGTCGGTAAATGCACCATGCCTGAAGGTGAAAAAGAGGAAGAACTTGAGTTGGAAGAAAAAACCATTCCTAAAGAAGAACAAAAAGCTACTTACGAAGTAGAGTAATTTTTTATCAATGTACTACTATATAATAGAGCCTTCAAAAGGAAAATTTAGC
>JAMCZU010000028.1 GCA_023485405.1 Patescibacteria group bacterium | reverse complement strand
AATTTTGAACGTTGAAATTTTAGAACTGTACCATCATTTTTAAGAACATAGACCGAGCCATCAATAGCCAAAGAAAGAGATTGTTTTAGGCTATTTGAGCTAGAAATATATTCCTCACCTTTTTGAAAAACTTCTTTACTTGAAGAGTGTTTGTAAATTTGTCCCAAAACGCCATCAAGCAGATAAAGACTACCAACATAATTAGAAATAGCATTAGCTGTCTCCCAACGGCTATCCTCGGCAATTTGGGCTTGATTTAACTTATCTGTGCTGGGATCAAATTCAAAAAGGTTTTGATTACTAGTATAAAAATATAAAATTGTACCAAAATTTGTTCCTGCAATAAAATTACCCTTGTTTTTTGGTAGTGTTGCCACTTTTTGTGGCTTACCGCCTAGAAGACTGGATTTATAAATATCAGTTTCGGTTGCAAGATAGGCTTCGCCAGAAGTAATATAAAATCCTTTAATATTATCGGAAACTGAAATAATCGGCTCAAGATTATTAAATCTGGTAGTAGAAGTTAATTTATCAAGTTCCTGATAAGAGGTAGAGATAACTGTTTGAGCATCTTTACTGACAATAGAATTCGTTTTGATGGTTTCGGCTTTGCCAATGGCCTCAACAAATTTTTGTTTAGCTTTCTCGGGATCACCAATACTTAAAGCATTTTTACCATCTTTTTGGGTAGCAATGGCTTCGTCAAGAATTTTTTGACTGTCTAGATTACCAACACTACTTTTACCCTTACCTTTAAAACCAATCACTAGACCAATAACCAAAATTAAAATTGCGGCGACAATAATATAGAAAAATTTTCGCTTATCTTTATTAGTATAAAGACTCAAAAACCATGAAAAAGATTTTTTAAAGATTTTAAAGATAGTGATTAATATATTTTTGAATTTATTTCCAGTTTTATTTTCTTTGAGCGCTTTCTTTTCCTGATAATAATGAACATATAGTTCGGGTGAGTACTTAATTTCTTCATCTTTTAAAAGGTGATCGTCGCGAGAATCTTTCGCCATAAATTCTCTTTGAAAGTTATCTGTTTCATTTGTATCAAGATTAGGGCGGGTGGTTGGTATTTTTTTAGGCTTTTTAATTTTATCTTTAAATTTAGTAACAGATTTAATAGATTTAAAAACACTTAAGCCGGCAGCGGTAATAACTTTTCCAAGTGGTGATAAAATGGTTTGCCAAAGAGATTTTACTTTTGTTAGAACGGAGTCGCTGGATTTATCAAGGTAAAAAATATTTTCAAGATTTTCTTTAAGAGGCTTATCAGCCAAACTTTCTTTTGACAGGAGATTGACGATAAAAAAATTAACATTTTTAACTTTAGCTTTACGAAGTAATTTGGCAATCTGAGCGGCTGCTTCGGGTGGATTATTTAAGGTAATGATTTGGCGAATTGACTCTAATGAAATATTTTCAAAAAGACTTTTGTTAGTTATTAAGATTTTATCTTTTGTTTTTAAAGATCCAGAAATAACATTGGAAAATGTTTTTAAAGGGTGAACTTCGACCTTATCAGTCATGCCATAGGTTAGGTGATTTATTTTACCGTCGCGGAAAAGATAAGCTTCTGTTTTCCCAGCGGTGGATAAAATTAAACTGTCGCCCACAATTGCGGCTAGTATACCCGAAAGATTACCAATCCATTCGGTTTCACCATTCTGGGTGATTTGGGCCAAATTTTCGTTAATTTTTTTTAAGGCTAATTCAAAATTTTGGAGGTCTGAAGTACTACCGCCTTCGTAGTAAGCATTGGAAAAATTATTAATGATCATTTGACCAATTTGAGCGGAGTTATACCAAGGAGAAAGAATTTCGACCAACGAGAAAGTTTCACCCATTGAGGACTTGGTTAAATCTGGTGATTTACTGTGCTGCGAACTTAAAAATCGATCAGTAAGTTTCCCTGAACAAGTCACTTTACTAAATTGAATTTCGTAATTCATAATTAACACAACTCTTAAAAATTGAGCTTAAATTTATTGTAGCAAAGGTAAGTTTAAAACTCCAGAGTGTTGACAACTATTGAATTAGAATCTATAATGACTACGATTAAAGTCAGTTCTGAAAGGGGAATCAAGATGAAAGATGTCAGTGCTGTTATCCTGGCTGGAGGTGTAATAGCCGGATCAGAAGAGCTTGGTGATGTTAAGCATTGGGCTTTGGCGCTCATTGACAACAAGCCAATGATTCACTATGTCGCAAAAGCGTTACGCGAAGCGGGGATAGAGGACATTGTCATTGTTGGTGCCTGGACGGAAGGATCTACCTCCTATGAAGATTGTCGAACGGTCGTTGGTGGGTGGAGACATATTGATAATATCGAAGTCGGATTAAAAGAGGTAAAGAACAACACCGTTCTGCTTTGCACCTGCGATATTCCGGCTTTGACTGCTGAAGCGGTTAGAGATTTTATCAAGAGCTGCGAAACTTATCCAGAACTCGAGGTCGGCTATCCGATTTCGAGATTAGAAGATTGTCAAGAACGCTTTCCCGAGATGGATCGAACGGCTGTAAAAATGCGCGAAGGCGAATTTACTGGTGGTAACATTTTTTGGTTTGATCGCCTTAAGGTTCTGGGCAAACTTGATTATATCCGCGGAATCATCGAGTTGAAAAAGAAACCATTTAGTCTCATTCGTAAGTTTGGACTGGGTTTTACTTTGGCTTTTATCGCAAGTAAATTCTTAGGAATTACGCGATATCTAACCATCGAGAGGTTGGAGAATAAAGGGTCGGAAATTCTTGGTCTGAAGGTGAAGGCCGTCTTGGCCGATCCGTCAATCGCGTCAGATATTGACACGCTTGAGCAATACAATAGCTATCTCAAGACATTATCTCGATAACATACGGCGGGAAATCACAACAAAAACAGATTTCCCGCTATTTTTATATCTTACACAAGCTTGATTTTGTAATCAGAAGATGATAATATACAACTCGACAGTAATGGTTACAATCCTGCAGCTATGAGGAAGGGGTGAGAACAATAGCAAAGCTAGTATTGCTTGTTAAACCGAAAGGGATGAGCGACCTGAACAGCATCTACGTGATGTTGCAGCGTACATGCATACGGAACAGGTTGAGGATTTTTAGCAAGGGATCTGCTGAGTTGTCATACGATCAGGCGTTTGACTTCTACTCTCCACACGGAGAGAAGTGGTTCCGTGAGCCTATGGCAAAACAGATCTCAGGTAAAATCCTGCAGTTCTATTTCATCGATGGGCCTCACGCAATCAAGATCATTCGCAATTTACTTGGTCCGACTAATCCAGTCGTGGCCATGGCCAAGAGTCCTGGTTCGATTCGAGGACAATTCGCTGAAGGCGATATGAAAGCTCTTGCCAATGATCATCAAGTAGTAGACAACTGTGCACACGCATCTTCAAGTGTGGCAGACGGTAAGCGCGAGATCGCTATCATCGAAAAAGCTCGTGTGTAAACGAGCATCGGATTTTTTAATCGGACGGGTTCGCGGCTCACAAAGCTGCGAACCCATTTTTTATATTTGTTTTATTATTTCTTTTTTATATGGTGATATCTTAGAATTTTTATCATGAATCAAAAATGAATGAAAAACTTGATCGAGTTTATTAACTGGGAAAATATCTTGAGGATAAATTTCGATTATTTTTAAATTATGTTTTTTAATTAACTTCCTTTTCCTTTTTAAGAGCTGATCGTATTTTTTATGTTGTCCAGCCAGTCCCAAGAATTCAATTCTAACATTATTTATTAAAAAATCTGAACTCATGGCACTATTTGGATAACGGACATGAATTTGATGAGGAATATTGTGTTGATAGAGCCAATTATCTATTACAAATTCTGCGAAAGAATCACAATAATGACCATCAAATGCTCTATGTCTATGAGCGAATTTTACAGGATTAACTTTAAAGCCCGCTTGTTTAATTGCATTATTCCAAGAGCCGAAAATCCGAATATAAGGATGGTGGCTACTAACCTCTCTTTTAGTAGGAATTCTTCCTTTTTTCTTGGTAAAATCTTGGATAAAATTGATTAAATCTTCTTTTGTATGTTTTATTTGAAATTTATTGGGACAATTAAGTCCACCTTTTTTACACTGTTCAGGAGTGAAGTGATGGCTAACACATTTTTGTTTTAGAGCAAGGTGCTGACTCTGGCTAAGCTTAATGTCTTTAGTGTATTTAAATATTGTGCCTAAACTAATATTAAGTTTATGCTTAATGTCTCGATGGCTCAGTCCTTCTTTTCTGTATTTCTTACATAAATTTATTTTTTCTAAAGATATTTGCTTCATTTAATATTGTCGGGGAAGCCGGTTCCGCCCCGGCGACCTCTCGCACCCCATGCGAGTGCTCTGACTATCTGAGCTATTCCCCGTTAATAAATCAAAATTATAATATTTAAATTTACATTAAAATTGACTTACCAGTTATAAGAGTAAAGAAAAAGGTGACTGTTTTAGTCATAATGGTGGGTAAAATCGGGTAAAAAAGACTGGAAAAAATGATAATCGCAAAGAGGAGAGTGATACCAATTTGTTGAAGATAAAGATAAGTTTCTTCTTTTAAAAATAAAGCCAGGATTTTTGAACCATCCAGTGGGGGAATGGGGATCAGATTGAAAATCATGAGAACTAAATTAAAGAAAATAGTAATCACTAGAATCTGAGAAACAGCATCAGGAAAATTTATAAATCGATAAAGTAGGCCTAAAATTGTGGCTAAAAGAAGATTACTCATTGGTCCGGCCAAAGAAACAGTTAAGTTATCTATTTTAGGACTTTTGAAATTATGAGGATTGACGATGACGGGTTTGCCCCAACCAAAACCGGCAATCAAAAGAAAAATTGTGCCTAAAAGATCAAGATGGGCGAAAGGATTAAGGGTTAGTCGTCCCATATTTTTAGCTGTTGGATCACCATACAAAAAAGCGACCCAAGCATGGCTGGCTTCATGAATTGTGATTGCGACTAGTAGTGCAATCACAAAACTAATAAATTGAATTGGATTAGAAATAAGGTTGAAAATTAACATAAAAAACCTAAAACAATTGATTTAATTTCTCTCATATGATAGCATAGAATTTAGCTTTGGTAAAATTAATCTTAGAGGAGTTATATGAACAGTTGTCAAATCTGTGGTAAAAAACCAGTTAGTGGTTTTAATAAACCTCATTCACTTCACAGAACCAAGAAAACAGTCAAACCAAATTTACAAAAAAGTGCAGGTAGTATTGTTTGTACTCGATGTTTACGATCTAATTACAAAAAGAGAGCTTCCGAAGAAGCTTAACTCTTTTTGTAATAATTAATAATTAATTATTCTCGCCAACTGGCGGATTTACGATTTAGACAGTGTCTGTATCGTGACCTGCAGTTTTTGA
>JAMCZU010000019.1 GCA_023485405.1 Patescibacteria group bacterium | reverse complement strand
TAATCAACTACCACTCTGCGATCATGCTTTAAAGAATTTAAAAAGTGCCTTTAAAGCACGACAATATAGATTTTACCATACTGGTAAATCTTGTCAAGTCCCATATGCCCTCCTGTTAAGATAGCCAAACCTTAAACTGTGGATAACTTGATTGTCATTAAATGTTATTGTATAATACTAAACTGAAGGGGCTGTATAGACTCGACAGGAAAAGAGAAAAACAATTTCAAGTCGAGCTGGCTACATAAGCTCGTAAAATTTTGTAGCAAAATTCAAGCGCTAAACCAAATTTAGCACCTGCATTCGCCTAAAAGGTGAAAGCTGTCCGCCCAACTGTTGGTTGAATGGTTGGAACCGGGCATGACAAATCAACTTGCTTTTTACCAAGGTAGTCTTAGTAGGTAAAATTAAGAAAACAAAGGCAAAATTCCCGTCTCGTGTTGGCGAGCAATCGCGAGCCGAGGCGGATTAGACTTGTCAATGATTGTTAGATCTTTTTTTGGACGGGGATGCAATTTCCCCCAGCTCCACCATCAAAAAATCACCCAGCAAAGGGTGGTTTTTTGTATTAAATCTGGACTTTTTAAAAGTTTATGGTATAATAAAGTTGAAAAATGTAAAGGATTCTTTACACCTATGAAAATTTATATTACTCATATCTCCAGAAAAATTAAAAATCTACGCGAAGAAAAAAAACTAACTCAAGAAGAATTAGCTGAAAAATTAGGGATTTCTAGGCAATCAATTATTTCAGTTGAAAAAGGTAAATGTCTACCATCACTACCTTTAGCCCTGAGGATTTCTGAACTTTTTGATCTAGCTTTTGATGAAATTTTCGGGAACCAAAAAACCCATATTAAAGAGGAAGGAAATGAAAAAATTATGCCCCATCCATTAACATCCTGGTCGCCTTTTAGTGAGGCAGATCCATTTTTTGAAGATGAAAACACGCCGGCTTGGCCCGGCAGTCAAGTAGTTGCTTTTCCAGCAGTCAATATCAAACAAGGAGACAAGCAAATTGTTTTGATTGCCGATATCCCCGGCGTCAAAGAAGATGAATTGCAGGTCGAAGTCGGCAGTGATTTTGTTGATATTTCTGGTGAACGCAAAGAAGAAGAAAAAATTGAAGAAGAAGGTTATTTCCGACAAGAAGTTCGTTACGGTTCATTTGCACGAAGAATTTTATTACCCGCCGAAATTAAAACTGACAAAACTGAAGCGACAATTAAAGACGGAATTTTAAAACTTGTCATGCCAAAAATTGAAGCCATCAAACCAAAAGTAACCAAAATCAAAATTAAGAAAGCCTAAAACCCATTGCCTTACAAGCTTGAATCTCGTAAAATGGATTTGTTATGTTAAATAAACCATATGTTATTGGTATCACCGGTGGAACCGCTTCTGGTAAAACTTTTGTTATTGAAGCCTTAAAAGATTATTTTAATGGCAAAATTTTAGTTATTTCTCAAGATCAATATTACAAAGGTGAACGTGTTAAACGTTTGGACCGATGGGAAAGAGCCAATCTAGATCAACCCAAAGCTTTTGACAACCGTCTCTTAGAAAAGCATCTCCACGATTTGCTCGCTAGTAAAACAGTATTAGCCCCCGTTTACGATTTTGCCGAACACAAGCAAACAAAAGCTAAAGTTCCACTAGAACCCAAACCAATCATTGTTTTAGAAGGCCTTTTAATTTTCAATGATGAAAGTCTACGTAATTTAATGGACTGGAAAGTCTATTTAGAAGCGGATCCAGATATTCGATTAGCAAGAAGGCTACTTCGCGATATTGAAGAACGGGGTGTAACAATTGAAAATTTAAGATCTTCGATTGAATGGTATATGCAAAACGTTAAACCGATGCATGATAAATATATTCATGATATGAAAAAATATGCTGATGCACGATTAGACACCAATAAAGGTTCACTTGAAGCGGCTAGCACCATTACAGAAAAAATAAAAGAGATCCTTAAAAAATACGAATAAAATATTTTGAGAAGAACAGTTAGGGTGGTTAGCTCAGTTGGCCCGCCTGCATCGCTATGCGAAGCATTGCGGGCAGGTAGAGCGCCATTAAATTTAAATGTTTTATACTTATGTTTTATTAAGCCAACAAGATAATAAATTGTATATTGGCTGGACGAATAATATAAAATCGCGTCTTTCTAAACATAATAATAAAAAGGTAAAATCAACAAAAGATCGAGGACCTTTCATACTAATATATTTAGAAGCCTGTTTAAATAAAAAAGATGCTATTTCGAGAGAAAAATCTCTTAAAACTGGTTTTGGAAGAGCTTACTTAAAAAAACGATTGAAAAATTTTTACATGGGCTCGTAGCTCAGCTGGTTAGAGCGCATCGTTGACATCGATGAGGTCACCCGTTCGAGTCGGGTCGAGCCCACCAATTGTAAATTTTACTAAAAATTAGTTAATAATTCTGAAAGCAAATAATGAAAATAATCTCACAATCGTCTGCTGGAAAAGAATCTATAGAAAATCATGATAGTGCTTTAATCGGTTTAAGTATTAGAAACAGCTATTTCAAAGAAGACAATTTAAAAGAACTTATAAAATGGGCGGATGAAAATTTTGCCAATGTTTTTATTATGATACCAGACATTCCAGCAGTTGATACCTTAAAAAGTCTCGGTTATAACGAGAATCGTGCTAGACAAAAAGCACAATTAGCCTCCAATAATCTAGAAAATAAATGTATTTCTATTATTGAAGAATTTGGCATTGAAGATAAAAGTAAAATAATTCGCTGGGAAGATGTTATTAATAATCCAGAATATACATCATCATATAAAAAACTATGTGATCTATATGAATTAGATCAAAATTTCAAACAAGATGTCAGAGACTCTACAAATGCTGTCATTGAATTCCATGGAAGTGACTTACCCTCTGAAAAAGCAATTAATATTGGAGTTGGTTTTTTATTAAAAGAATTGGCCTTTATTTCAGAGAGCGCAAAGATTCTAGGAGTAAAGAAATGTGCTTATATATATCACCGACCTATGAGTGTATACGAAAATCTAATTAGTGGAAAATATAATATTAAAACTCATGAAAATAGTGGGTATATAATTTGTGAAATTTAATAAGAAATTAATAAGTTTTTAATCTTTACGCTTTCCAGAGACCATGAATATTGCAGTACTCACGCACTATAATTTCATTAGCTTCGATCTCAAATTCCGCCTCCGGACTATCACCTGGTTTTAAGTGTTTTCGATAAATTCGGCCGTCAGCAATGACTTCAATCCATTGGATATAATGCTTTTCTTCCATTGGATGAGGAATTGAGCCAACTTTAACTTTAATAACACTACTGATCTTTTCAATCACCGGTACGTGTTTTTCATAACCAGTATCTTCAGTTTTTTCTGTTAGAAGTTCCATCGGCTTACCACAGCAAACTAAAGTACCCCCACCGGCAAATAAAACCTCAACAATATTGCCGCAAACACTGCATTTGTAAACTTGATTTTGAGTAATCATTTTTCCTCCCCGGGTAGTAGAAGTTTGATAAAACTACCCTATTTAAAATTATTTACTAATATAAAAGATTAATTTTCTCAGACATTTGACTTGCCAAGAATAGAGTTTTTAAAAACAATCAAACTTTCACTACCCGGCCTCCTACTTAAATAGTAACATAACACTAAATTTTTGCTATGACTAAAATCAATTTGCCCGAGCGCATTCCTAAGTGGACTAAACGTTCATACCACCTCGTATTAAAAGGTAAATATTTTTGTTTGTAAATACTATGTATTCCAAAAGTTTTTTTCACTTTTTGATGCAGTAATTCGGGTGTTAAAAAAGCAACAATTGTGTACGGACTAATTTCTAAAAATTTCGACTTTATTCCAATTTTTGAATTTAACTTAGACAAATAATATATAATTTTAGTAGCTAATCCTGACTCATTGACCAACTCTTCAATAAAAATTGCTCCACCAGGCTTTAAAAGCCTTTTTAATTCTTGCAAAGCTTTTTCTTGATTTTCTCTCGTCTTAAAGAAATTTCGACCAATTAAGTGATGTAAAACATCGCGCACAATTAAAACATCGAAAGAATGATTTTGAAATTTAGAATTTAAAATTGAGTTCTTACTAAATTTTATTTTTTTAGAAACTTGATATTTTTTGTAGTCCTCAATGATTTCGGCGTTATAGAGTTCAAGTTTTTTTGATGATTTTTTTTCTAATTCGGCCAAAAGTCGACCGCCAGCACCACCAAATTCACAAATTTTTGAATATTTTTTGAATTTAGCCCATTCTAAAAAAAGTGGGACAATTTGAGAAGTAGCAACGGATGGATCCTCGGAATAGTATTGAGCCTGATCTGAAAAAAGTTTTTCAACCGTTTCGTGTTGCATCCGCAAATCTCTTTTCTGCCTCCGACCAATTGATTATTTTAAAGAAAGCTTCAATATAATCCGGCTTTTTTACACCATAATCCAGCATATAAGCATGCTCAAAAACATCCATAATTATAATTAATTCAGCACTGGCTAAGTGACCCGCATCGTGCTCGTTAATCCAAACATTAAATAATCTCGAGTTTTGAGAATCAAAATAAAGAGCCACCCAACCAATACCGCGCATTGCACCCATTGCTCTAAAATCTTTTTCAAAGAATTCATAGGAACCAAATTCCTTGATAATCGCCTGATAAAGAGCCGAACTTTGATCAATGGAACGCGGTTCCTTGGTTAAATTCCCAAAATAAAATTCATGTAAGCGCATACCATTCCACTCCCAGCCAAAACGACGATTGAGCTCATCAAACTGCTGGGATTCGTATTCCCCCTTTTTTTCTATCTCAACTAAAAGATCGTTCAATCTATTGACATGATTAACATACCCCTCATAAAGCGTGAAATGATTTTTTAAAAGTGCTTCACTTAAATCTTCCAAGCCAATTAATTTTTGATAATTATTTGCTTCATACATTTTAGCCAAGCTCCTCTACTTCTTTTTTAGCTTTTTCGTTTTCGGTTCCTTGTTCGGCGTCTAACTTTAAAAGCAAAGTTTCAAATTCACCAACATGAGTTTTTTCCTCTCGAGCTATATCTAAAAGCACTCTTTTCATTTTTTTATTGGCAGTTGACTCGGCCAACTGTTCGTAAAGATTGACCGCATCTAACTCTGCGATCATCCCAAGACGAGCAATTTCTTTGTCACGGTTGTCTCCCCCGAGATTATCAAGATCGATCAGTGATTTTGACAGCATCTTACCTCCTTGTTTGTAATTATACCACATACTCTAAGGCTTTTTAAAAGTGATTTTTGCTAAATTTTATTCATCCGAAAGACGAAATTTGTAAGAAGCAACAATTAAACAAAATAATATCCAAGAAGTTAGAATGATAATATTGATCGGATTTTCAAAAGGCGAAGACGATTCTAAACCAACACCCCGCAGTATGCGAAGCAAAGGTGCCAAAGGGAGATATTGAACGATTGAGTAAAGCCATTTTGGTAATTGATCAATCGGAAAAAAGACACCCGAGAGAAAAAGCATAGGGATAGTAATGGCGGTAGCCATTCCTTCGGCCGCAGCCGTAGTTTTGACTAATCCCGCAATAGTAAAACCGATTAGTTGAAAAAGAATGGCACCAATCAACCCGATTCCATATAAAAGAAAAAGATTTCCATAGATATGAGCTTTGAAAAAATAGACACCCACTGCCAGAACCAAGCTAATTTGAGCGGTGTTAATCACTAAACGAGCCAAAATATAAGAAACAATAAATCGCCACGATTTTAAAGGTGTAGTCACAATTCTTTTTAAAATTTTATCTTCCCGATATTTACTCATCGTAATGGCAATACCCTGAACTGACGAGTTCATTAAAGCCATCCCAATTAAACCAACTAGTACGAAATCAAAATAACCTACCTGATTGGCACTAGTTTTTTCCTCCGTCACGGTAAAAGTTGGTTGCACATTTTTAATTTGAAAATTAGCGTTTGTCAAAAAACTATTAGTAAAATTTAAAACGACCGAATTTGTTTGAGCGTTAGCCGGGTCGTCAATTACGCTAATTTTTGTTGGTGCATTAACAACAGGCGCGCCAAAATTTTCCGGTATAAAGATAACTGCTCCAACTTTACCCTTTTTCAATAAATTTTTGGCGTCATCAAGATTACCATCATCTTGAATTTTAAAAAGTTTGCTCTCATCTAATGCTTTTCTAAAATTTTGACT
>JAMCZU010000020.1 GCA_023485405.1 Patescibacteria group bacterium | reverse complement strand
ATTACGAAAAAATGAAAAATGATTTGGTCAGTCGCCTAAAACAAGAGTTAAGACCAGAGTTAGTCAATCGTCTTGATAAAATTATTGTTTTTCACACCTTAAATAAAGATGAAATTGCCAAAATTATTGATTTAAATCTTAAAGAACTACAAGAAAGATTGCAAAGCCAAGGATATAACCTTAAGTTTTTACCAAAAGTTAAAGAAATGGTGGCTAAATTCGGCTATAACCCAGAATACGGTGCTCGTCCCATTCGCCGGGCCATTTCTGATTTGATCGAAGATCCACTTTCAGAAGCTATTTTAGTGGGTAAAATTAAAAAAGACGAACAAACTAATATCAGTTTCGACCAAGACAAAATTGTTTTTGAAAAAATACTCAAAAAAAGTTAGAATTAATATAACTTAAAAAATAAAATATTGAAAATATGTGTCCGAACGAAATGCCGGTCGAGGTCACGCTTCGATCTAACCGAGCCAGGCGCGAGGTTAGCCGAAAATGACCGAGTAGGTTGGTTAGGGCGGCTGAAAGTGAGCGACATATATTTTCAATATTCAAGAAGGGGTTTTTATGCGTCATAAATGTTTGGCTGTTTTCTTGGTTTCGATTCTTTATTTTTCAATTTCTGGTCTAATTATGTTTGCCGAAGTAAAAGACTTAGCTAAGGCTTCGACTCTAGTTAAAGTTTTAGCCCAATCTGGTATCTATAATAAATTGCCCCAATATGCCCAAACACTGACAAGTACTCAAGACAATCCTCAATCAAAAGCCCTTACCCAAGGCATTGCCCAAGCCATTGATCCTAAATTTATTCAAAGTGAAATTGAAAAAAACGCCGGACCATTTTTGGCCTATCTCAATGGTCAGCAAAATGTACCCAATATCGGTTTTGATCTTCGACCTTTTAAAGCTAAACTTCGAACCATTTTACCCGACATCATGCTTGATGAGATTAAAAACTTGCCACCATGCAGTAGTAGCATTGAAACTCAAACAAATGAAGCAATGCCAACTTGTTTACCACAAGGTGCAAGCTCTGACCAACTTCAAGCACAACTTTCAAAAGCCAACTCCACTCAAGATTTAATTAATCAAATTCCCGACACTTACGGACTCCAACAAATTAAAAATCCTGATCAGGTTTTTGGTCGAGCAAAGCTTGCTTTTAAAATTATTAATTATGGTTACTGGATCTCGTTAATAGTTTCTGTTTTAATGATTATCTTCTTGATTCTGCTGGGTCTTTCCTGGTGGCCTTCGATTCTGCGTTGGGTTGGCTGGGGATTATTTTTACCCGCTGCTTCAATGTTACTTTTTACTTTTATTTCTCTGGCTTTGCCTAAAATTCTTCTTGGAAAATATGGCAGCAATCTTGACCCGCAAATTATTCAATTGACTAATCCCGTCATTGAGGCTTTAAACCAAACCACTAAAACCATTTCGCTTTTGTATTCGGGCATAATCACGGGCATTGGTTTTGTTTTACTAATTCTTTCCTATGTTTTGCCTCATCCACCAGAACCAAAACCACCAGTAAAACAAGTTCAACCTCAGTCACCACCAGCGTCAACTCCAGCCCCAACAAAATAATTAAAATATGAGTTGTTTAAAATCTTGTTTTAATCGAATCTTTTCCACTGTGTTTTTCGTTGTTTTTATCATCATACTTTTGTATTTACTCTATAAAAACCCACCATGGTTCCAGCAAATAATTTCAAATGTAAAAACCTATTTTTCAAAATAATGATATAATGTCTTTGAGGATTTGTGACCGATAAAATTTTAAAAAAATTAATAGAACACGATAAGCGTTTTGACAAGATTGATAAACGTTTTGACGAGCATGATAAGCGTTTTGATAAATACGACAAGCGTTTTGATGAGATTGATAAGCGTTTTGAAGCAGTAGATAAACGTTTTGATGAGCATGACAAGCGTTTCGATAAACATGACAAACGGTTTGATTATCTTATAAAAAAGTCAATGGAACACGATGAAGAGTTTATTAAAGTCAGAGAAGAAGCAAAACAATATCATAATGAAGTTTTAGGTGTGTTAGATGGCATTATGGTCATCGTTCAAAGATTAGACCAAGAAAGACTTTTTACTTTTGAGATGGTTAAAAAAATGCAAAAAGATATTGAAAATCAACAAAAAGATCTTGTTAAAATTAAACAAATCTTAAAAATAGCTTAGTTAACCGTGATACACCTACGCGGTGTATCAAAATGGTTTAATTATCATTTCTAACAATTGACAAAAAATAATGAAATTGTTACAGTTTTGCTATAAAGGGGGACAAAAACAATGCAGAAAAAATGCGAATGTGGTAATTTTTTTGAGGTAGAACAAGAACTTCATATTATAGTGCTTGGACATCCCACAAAAATTGCAACGATTAACCGATGCGCTTCTTGTGTCACCAAGTACGCTAACAAGTTTTCAACAAAATGTGTGGTTTGCGAGCGACCAATCTTACCAGGAACTCCTGTAGGCAATGGAATTGTTGGCGAATATGGAACAGGTGTAGCTCATCTTGAAATAGGTCATTTCAACTGCGCTACAGCTGCTACTTTTGCTGGAACATGGGGAGAAGGAAAAATAGTTCCTCATCCAGCATTAATAACAAGGTGATAAGATGACTGACTGTCTGCAGTTTTTAGAAGATCGAATCCGAAAGGCTTATGGCCTACCTTCCAATTTCGAGATTACTGAAGATTGGTTAAGAGAAAAACTTGACGAATTGGATCGCCAAGCAACTAGCATTAATCGTGGTAATAGTGGTAATAAAAGATACCACCACATGAAACTGCTCACTCATAAAGAATCAATAGAGCGCCTTCAAAGAATCCGATCGGCCACTTTTTAACATTATTACTTGTTCAGCCATCGGCGATAACGTCAAGATGGCTTTTTTTAAAAAGAAAATATTTCAACCGTGATACACCTACGCGGTGTATCAAAATGGTTTAAGTTGTCAATCACCTTAAGATATGGTACTCTTCAGATGTAATGACTTTTGATGAACTCTTAAAAAAACTCGATTATTTAAACGCTCAAGATAAGAAACTTATCCGCCGGGCTTTTGAGTTTGCCGAAGTTGCCCACAAGGGCCAAAAACGTTTTACCGGTGAACCATTTGTTCAACACGAATTGGAAACCGCAAGTTATATTGCTGATTTAAAATTAGATACTAGCGCCATTGCCGCCGCTCTCTTGCACGATGTCTGTGAGGACACACCTTGTACTCAAGAACAAATTCGCAAAAATTTTGGCCGAAAAATTGCCGAATTAGTTGATGGCATTACTAAACTTAGTAAAATCAGAATCGTCCGACGCTGGTTGGTAATTCGTGATGAAAAAGAACTCCAGGAATTTGACCGCTATACCGAAACACTGCGAAAAATGTTTATGGCGATGGCCAAAGACATTAGAATTGTCATTATCAAATTGGCTGATCGTTTGCACAACATGAAAACTCTTCAAGGTGTACCAAAGGAAAAAAGACTCCGTATTGCCAAAGAAACTCTAGAAATTTATGCCCCTTTAGCCGACCGATTAGGAATGGGCGAACTTAAAGGTCAACTGGAGGATCTTTCCTTTTCCTATATTGAACCTGAAGAATGTGAAAAATTAAAGCAACGTCTGGCTGATAAATTAGACAAAAAAGAGAAATATATTGAAAAAATCAGGAAAATTCTCCTTAAAAAATTAGGTAAAGAGGGGATTCGAGCGGAAATTTCTGGTCGCAAAAAACATCTTTATTCGCTCTGGCTTAAACTTAAACGTTACGATGACAATTTGTCTCGCATCTATGATTTAGTTGCTTTAAGAGTGATTGTTTCCAATGTCGAGGAATGTTATAAAGTTTTAGGTATTATTCACGAGATGTGGCGGCCACTCGTTGGCCGGATTAAAGATTACATTGCCATGCCCAAACCCAATGGCTATCAGTCAATCCATACCACCGTTTTTGCTCAAGGTGGGGAAATTATTGAAATTCAAATTCGGTCTCGCAAAATGCACGATCACGCCGAAAATGGTATTGCCGCCCATTGGCATTACTCGGGCAAAAAAGGCACTTTGGATTATTTAAGAAGAAAAATCAATCGTGTACCACGATCAGAACTAAAATGGGTACAAGAGTTAGCTCGTTGGCAAAAAAATCTATCTGATAACAAAGAAGTGATTGAAAGCTTGGGTTTGGATTTTTTCTCCGACAGAATTTTTGTTTACACTCCAACTGGTGATGTGAAAGATTTACCTTCTGGCGCCACGGTGATTGATTTCGCTTACGCCATTCATACTGATTTAGGTAATTTCACCACCGGTGCCAAAGTCAACGGCAAAATGGCAAAAATCTCGACCGTTTTGCAAAACGGCGACATTGTTGACATCATTAAATCCAAAAAAGAAACTGGCCCCAAACAAGACTGGTTAGAAATTGTCAAAACTTCGCTGGCTCGCAATCGCATCCGTCATTTCTTTAAAACGCACAAACCTCGGTTCTAAACCTTGCAAAATAAGTAAAATTACCCTATACTATGACTAGTTAAGGACTAAGATGAAAAAAATCATTCAAAACCCGCGGGGCACAAAAGATATCTTGCCTGAAGAGCAAAAATATTGGCGCTTCCTTTTTGAAAACGTGCAAAAAAGTATGGACGTCTTTGGCGCCCAAAGAATTGAAACACCTATTTTTGAATTTGCCGAAACTTACATTCGAACAATTGGTAAAGGTACGGACATTGTGGATAAAGAAATGTTTGAAGTCCGTCACTTGGCCAGCCCGGCGCCGGAGACACTTTCTGAAGAAGAAACTAAAACGATGGTTTTACGACCAGAATACACCGCCGGCATTGCCCGAGCCTACATTCAAAATGGTCTCATCAACTTACCTCAACCAGTTAAATTGTGGTATTTTGGCCCGGCTTTTCGTTATGAACGACCCCAAGCTGGACGCTTTCGCATTCATAATCAATTTGGCCTTGAAGTGATTGGCGACAACGATCCTTTAACTGATGCCTCGATTATCCTTTTAGCCTTTCAAACACTGCGAAAATTAGGCTTAGCTGAAGCGATTAAAGTTGAAATTAACAGTATTGGTTGCTCAACTTGCCGCACCAAAATGAAGAAAAAGATTGTCGAATATTTCCAAGACTTTTTGGAAGATCTTTGCAACGACTGTAACCGCCGTTTTGTCGAAAATCCACTTCGAATTTTTGATTGTAAAGAACCAAAATGCCAAAAAATTATTGACAGCGCTCCTCAATTAATTGATCTTCTTTGTGATCCTTGTAAAAAGCATTTTAAAGAAGTCTTAGAAAATCTTGATGCCTTAGAAATTCCTTATAATCTAAATCCTCGTTTGGTTCGCGGACTTGATTATTATACTCGCACGGTTTTTGAGGTCTTTTTAGAGGACCAAGAAGAAGGCAATTTAGCCATTTTAGCTGGTGGTCGCTATGATAACTTAATTGAACTTTTGGGCGGTAATTCTACTCCAGCCGTTGGTTGGGCTGGCGGCGCTGAAAGAATCTTAAATGTGATCAAAAATAAAGGTATTGTGATTCCGGAACAAAAATTAACCGATATTTGTCTGATTCATATGGGCGATAAAGCGAAAAAATCGGCTTTAGCCTTAATTGCTAAATTATCAGAGGCTGATTTTAATGTCACTAATATTTTAGGCAAAGAATCTTTAAAGGCTCAACTTCGCAGTGCCAGTAAAATGGGGGCACGAATTTGTCTAATTTTAGGCCAACGGGAATTTATTGATAAAACCGTGATTTTTAAAGATATGGAAAATAGTACTCAAGAAACCGTCCCTCAGGAAAAACTAATTGACTTCTTGCAAAAACGACTAAAATAAAACCGCTCAAATAAGAGATCTAGGCAGTTTAAAAAGTTATCCACAGTTTTTTAGGCTTGACCCTAGCACAACGACTTACTGTCAAACCTATTACATAGTGTACTGACAGTGCGTCGTCCACGGGGTCTGCGCCCTGAACCTGTTATAGCTTAGGGCTTGACATTCGGTTTTTGTTCGTATAAGGTTAATATAGACGAACAAAAGACGAAAATATTAATTTTCAAAAAAGTCGAGGGAATGCCCTGAGCGAAATGCCGGTGTCCCGAGTCGCCAAAGGCGAACTCGAGACTAGGCTGGCTAGGGCGGCTGAAAGCGAAGGGCGACCCGAGACTTTACAGATAGGAAAATATACTATGCAACCATTAACTAAACGCCAAAAAGAGATTTTAGACTTTATTGAAGAATACATCCAATCTCACGATTACGCCCCCTCCTATCGTGAGATTGGCGACTTTTTTCATCTTTCTTCAGTCGCCACTGTTGCTGATCATATTGATAACCTTAAAGATAAAGATTATTTAACTAAGGACTACAACGAAGCTCGCTCTTTGCAGCTCACACCTCGTTTTGACGAACGAAGTTTTGAGATCAATCTTGCCGGGACGATTGCTGCCGGCGCGCCGATCGAAGCGATCCGGACTAACGAAACCATTGATATTCCTCGTGATATGGTTGGCAAAAATGTTTTTGCTCTTAAAGTCAGAGGTGATTCGATGATTGAAGACGGCATTTTGGACGGCGATTATATTATTATTGAACAAACATCAAACCCTAACAATGGCGAAATTGTCGTCGCCCTTTTAGACAACGAAAATGCGACTTTAAAAAGATTTTATAAAGAAAAAGATCATATTAGATTACAGCCAGCTAATTCAAATTATCGGCCTATTAGAGTTAAAAAAGTCGAAATTCAAGGGAGGGTTAAAGGTGTTATTAGAAAATTTAGATAACTTATTTGAATTAGTTTTAAGCTTTTACGCTTATACGATTAAAGATTTTTAGTAAGAGGCCGGGTAGTGAAAGTTTGATTGTTTTTCCCAAAACACCATCTTTAACAGGTTAATCTTAATAATAAAATTGATCATTTGTATTAATAAAATAATTATAAAAGGGTAGTTTTATCAAACTTCTACTACCCGGGAGGTGTGATGACTATTGAATACCAAATTATTTTGGTTTTATCCGTTCTAATTTTAGCCCTATTTTTTCTCTGGCGTCGTGCTACCAGCCGTCTTCAAGAAGTAGCATTTCATAAATCTTCACTTTCTTCTCGTTACGGTAAAATGACGGAACAATTTATGCCTTTTTTAAAAAACTATCCTTATTTACCAGAGAATTTTCGTTTTCTTGGTTCTCCGATTGACGGGGTTCAATTTGAAGATGATAAGATTATTTTTGTAGAATTTAAAACCGCTAACGCTAATCTAACCGAAAAACAAAAAAGAATCGCTGAACTTACCTGGCAGAAAAAGGTAGAGTTTAAGGAGATCAGATTAGACTAATTGACACTTTAAGAGTTATTTAGTAAAATAGCCTTATCATCTTGTCAGTAATTCAAGGAGAGGTTGTGAAAGAAATGACAACAAACAGGTGATCGAACTTGTCAAAGAAGCCCGACTCGATGCCTACCGAAAGCGTATTTTTTGCGGTGGTCATGGCCAGCCACATTATCCATCTGATCCTATCGGCGACATTGACGGCATGCGCTATTACAATGAAGTTAGTCATCGTTTCAACAATTTTGTCCGATTTACCGGGCAGGAAACAGTCAGACACTATAATGGTGTTGATATCTTGTTCTACCACGATTACTCCGGCGGATTCCTTATCCCACTCGAGTAATCAAACATATGATCGCGGCCTAACCCCCGCGATTTTTTATAAATTTAAATATCCTAACCTGCCAAAATGTCCACCTACAAGGTGGACATTTTGGTTTAATTGGCAATTTTTTGCAATTTGCCATATATTAAATAAGAGGTACTGATGAAAAATAAATCGATCAAAGTAGGGTTAGCCAGCGAAAAAGATCGCTATCAAACAGTTTTTAGATCTTTAGACTATATTTTTGCCGACATTACTCCTCAAATTTACACCCTTGACCCTGAAAAAGATTACATTATTTTAAAACCAAATTGTATTGATACTAAAAAAGAGGCAGCTGTGACCAGCGTTGAGGCACTGACCGCCGTTTTAGATTTCATTCAACCAATTTGGCAGGGGAGAATCATTTTAGCTGAAGGAGCCGGTTTAGGTAATACCATGGAAGCTTTTAATAATTTTAAATATTTAGGGCTAAAAAATTCCTTCCCAAATTTAGAATTTTTAGATCTAAATTTTTCTGATTGTATTTGTGTTGAAGCTTTTGACCAAAACCTAAAACCAATGCAGATTAAAATTTCCAACACTGTTGCCGAAGCGCCGCTTCGAATTTCCGTTGGTCCACCTAAAACTCACGATAGCGTGATTGTCACTTTATCAATTAAAAATATGGCCGTGGGCTCAATCCTTAAAGAAGACAAGATGAATATTCATCAAGGAATCAAGGCGATTAACCGAACTATTGCGGCCATTAATAAATACACCTTTCCCCATCTTTCAGTCATTGATGGTTGGAAATCAATGCAAGGTAATGGCCCGGTTGATGGTGAAATAATTGAAACTCATTTTGCCGCCTCCTCAACCAATTGTTTAGCAGCTGATGTTTTGGCGACTCAAATCATGGGTTTTAATCCAGTCCAAATTGGTTATTTAAATTATTTAGGTGCCGCCGATATCATTAACTTAATTCAAACCGTCGGCTACAATCCCAATAATTTTAATTTTCATCTTAAACCACCACCAACATATCTTGAACAAATCCAGTGGAATTAAGCCCGCCTGCCAAAACCTGGCAATGGTGGGCAAGGAGGGTTAAGGAGCAAAATGGGTAGAGCTTGGGATATCCTTCCTCCACATAAACCAACTCGAAATGTTAAACACGGCTCAACACGGAAAAAAACAAAAAACACTTCGGTATTTTTTGTTCTGATCATTGTTATTTTTGTTGGAATTTTTATTTATGCTGCTTCAAAAAATACACCTATTGATACCAACAAAACTACCACTACCACTCCTTCACCATTGCCTGACAAAAAGTTTTCAAGTTCGCCAAAACTCGAAAAAAATCCCGAAGAATTAATGATTAAAATTCTTAATGGTACTGGTCGAAGCGAGGAAACGGCCGAAGTGGTCACTGCTCTAAAGGAAATTGGTTTTAAAGTGGCTAAAACCGAAAATGCTTTAAGTCTATATGACCAAACAACAATTTATTTTGAAAGTACCCAAGAAAAATACGCGCAAGAGATTGCCCAAAATCTAACTAAATATAAGGTAAAAACTCAACAATTTAGTCAAGAATCTCCTTATGATTTAATTATTGTCATTGGTGCAAAGTGATTTTTGTTTTGTTTAAATTTTGATGTATAATAAAGAAAATAGGAAATAAGATATAAGAGATAAGGATTTATTGGTATCCTTCATTTCATATTTCTTATATCTTCAAACTTTTAAGGAGGTTTTATGGATATAAATCAACCAAACCAAGCTAACAAAGATTTAGGTACTCAAAATCCACCAAACATCCCAGTATCACCGCCCACATCTACTCCACCACCGGCTGCTCCACCCGTTCCATCTTCACCACCACCAGCTCCGCCCTCAACCCCTCCAGCACCACCCGCTCCACCAGAACCGCCCAAAAGTAATATTCCTCTTCAACAACCATCAGAGCATAATGTCGGTGTCGGTACACCTAATATTGGTGTTGAGGAAAAACAAATTCCCATTCATACTCCTGAACCACCTCAAAGTATGAGTGCTATGCCACCAGCTCCACCTAAATCTGAACCTGAAATAACACCTCCAATCAAAGCAGAAAGCCAGGATACTGGTTACCAAATTGAGGTTGCCGACTATGGCATTCCTTCAGCTAATCCACCGCTTGAAAAACCAATTGATAATCCTAATACCCAACCAGTTCAAGTGAAAAATTACCAAAATCAGAATCCTCAAAATCCGCCTCAGCCACCAGTTAAAGCCAATAGCTTTAATACACCTTTAACTATTTTTATTGTGTTAGCCCTTATTCTTGGTTCAGCAGGTGGATTTTTTGGTTTTAGATATTTAGATCAGTCAAAAACTGCAGCTTCAACTGAAACAACACCAACAGCAACGACCAGCCCAAGTTTAGATATTAATACCTGGCAAACTTACAATTCAACCGGCGAAAAATTCTCAATTAAATATCCAACTGGCTGGTTTACTAATACCACTGCTGACGGTGCGGATTCACTTATCTTTGCCTCCAATAAAGAATCTTTGGAAGGTACACCCACCGGCTTTAAAGTCGAAATTAATTTTCAAAACGCTAACGGTCAAACCTTAAAAAAGTGGGTTGAAGCTAACACCGCTACGACTGGGGAGAAAAAAGCCGCAAAAGTTATTACCGTTTCGGGCCAAACTGCTTATCAGCAAGAATTAAGCAAAAATGGTTCAAAAGTTGCCACTTATATTGAAAGACCATCAAAAATAATGGTTGTGACTTATTCTGCTCCTGAAAATATCTTTGGTGACGGGGGACAGTGGTACAACAACTTTATCAATTCAATCAAATTGATATAACCAGTATGAAATTTGAATTTTCTGCCGGGGGAATTGTCTACAAGAAAGAAGGGGAAGAGATCAAGTTTGCTTTAATTTGCGATTCTTTCGATAAATGGACTTTTCCTAAGGGAAAAATTGAAAAGAAAGAAAAACCAGAAATTGCGGCTTTGCGAGAAATTGAAGAAGAAATCGGTATTTCTAATTTAAAAATTATTGAGAGTCTCGGAAAAATAGATTATTGGTTTAGAAAAGATGATTTAATCCACAAATTCGTTTATTTTTATCTCGTTGAAGCACCTCCTGAAGCCGTACTTAAACATCAAGTGGAAGAAATTTCGGATGCGGAGTGGTTTGATTTTAACAAAGCAATCGAAATCTTAGGTTACAAAAAGGACGATTTACCATTACTTAAAAAAGCTTTTACGATTCTTAATGGAGGGGTTTTAGATGGCGGTCAAGCAATTTGCTTATTCTGAAGACCAGAATAATTTAAATCAAAAAAATACTCAATTTGTTTATCCGCTTTTTTTAATCTTTTTAATTCCCGTTTTAATTATTTTAAATACTTTCTGGGAGCTTCAACAATTTCAAAAAATTAATGCAACCGAGCTTCAAAATAAAACAATTTTAGCAAAAACTATTTTTGCCAGCACTATTGCCGACTCTTTAAACGAAGAAGATGTACTTCAAGAGAAAATTGAAAAAATTACAAAGTCTGACAATGAACTTCAAGAGATAACTATTCTTAAACCAATCGCTGATGGTTTTCAAGTTTTAGCTAGCTCTAACACTGCTAGTTTAGGGGCAGCTTACAAATCTTTGCAATATTCAAGCGCCTGGGCAGAAGATAAAGATATAACTATTCTGACTCCTAAAGAAAAGGGTCAAGAACAAAATTGGATCATTATCTCACCGTTAGAAAACTCTAATTCGGAAAAAGTCGCTCTGCTAAGTTTAAAAATTAGTACGGCCGATGCTAATGCTTTAACGGAAAAAACAATCACCAATAGCCTTGTTGCCCTAGCCGTGACGATCTTTTTCGTCCTTCTTTTACTTTTTAATTATTCTCATTTCTTTGAATACGCTGTCTTATTTAAAAAACTTAAAGAAGTTGACGCGATGAAAGATGACTTTATTTCAATGGTCTCTCATGAACTAAAAACTCCCATGGCGGCGATTAAAGGTTATATGGCCATGATTTTTGAAGGAGTGGCGGGTAAAGTTGATCAAAAAGCTAAAGTTCACCTTGAAAAAGTTCTGGCTAATATTAAACGACTGGACGCTTTGGTTGATGCTTTACTTGATGTTTCGCGACTAGAACAAGGTAGAATGCAATTTGATATGCAATCAGTTGATATTTGTGAGGTTCTTACGGCTGTTACTTCAGAAATTGACGTCCAAGCTAAAGAAAAAAAACTCAAACTCGAATACCAACCTTTACCCACACCCTGTCCCTTTATCTTCGCTGATCCAGAACGTCTAGATCAAGTTTTTGAAAATATTATTGGTAATGCCATTAAATATACCTTTAAAGGTAGTATTTCCGTTTATCATCGAATTGAAGAAGATCAACTCAAAACCATTATTCAAGATACCGGTATTGGGATGTCAAAACAAGATATGAAAGATCTCTTTAAAAGATTTTATCGAATTAGAAATGAAAAAACCGCCGACATTCCTGGTACCGGTCTTGGACTTTGGATTACGAAAGAAATAGTCCTTAAAATGAACGGGCAAATTTATGCCGAATCCAAAGAAGGCATTGGTTCAATTTTTACCATTGTTTTTCCCATTGTGAAAGAAAATAAAAAATGAAACAAACAACCATCCTTTTATTTATCCTTTATTTTTTGATTTTAGCCGGTGGGGTGACCGCCTTTTATCTTAAATATGTCCGTAATTACACCCCCGTAGCCACCCAAACCTTGCAAGTTGAAACTGTTAACCTTCGACCGCTGATTTATTATACCAAAACTAATATTCTTTCAAGTGTTGACCCAGATCCGCAAAACAAAATATCAACGACGATTACCCTCGAAGCTCAAGGAGAAATTGGCCAATTGGATCTAAATAAACCAAAATCTCAATTTGCTTATGAGCAAAAAAATGCCAACAGTAATTGGGAGATTTGGCAAGGAGATTCTAGTAATCTTCAAAAAGAAAAAGTCGGTTTTATTGACCAGACTAAATTTGGTAATTTTCAAGATTTTTCCAAACCTAAATATAGCCCCGATATGACTAAATTAGCTTTTTTGGCCCAAGGAAGCACGACCGATACTATTTTTGTCGAAAATTTAGCAACCGGCGTCTTACAAAAAATTATTAATGATTCAGCTGTTAAAATTACTGATTATTCTTGGGATAAGGCTTCTAAAAAATTAATTTATTGTAGCAGTAATCCGCCGGCAGGGCAGTCAAAAAATGCTTGTTTTTCTGTCACTCAAGAAGGTCAAGAAAATACCTTAGTTTTTGAACGGGAAGTTAAAAAAATCTCCTGGGACAAAACTGACAATATTTTTTATCTTAGTCGAGATGATATTCCTCATATTTACACTGTTAGCCCTGGAAACCAAGACCACACTCAGATTGACGATGTGACTGCTCCTAAGAAAATTGTTGGTTTCCAAATTAATCCTGATGGTAAAAAAATCGTCTACGAAATTATTGCCGATCAAAAATCTGATTTATATCTTTCCGATACCACCGGCGCTAACAGATTTCAACTAACTAATGACGATAACGCTAGTCAACCAATTTTTTCTGACACGGCCATCGAAAAAATTGCGTTTTTAAGACAAAAAGATGGTATTTATACGATCAATCTTGATCAAACAAATGTCCAAAAAGTCGTCAGTCTAAAAGACACGATTAATTCGTTACTCCTTTGGAAATAAATATGTTAGAGAAAAAAAGAAAAAAAAGATTTTTAATTATTTCACTTTCAATTCTTTTCGGCTTAGCAATAGGTGCGGCTGGTTTTGTAGCCTATAAACAATACGGTCCCCAAAAAACCGAAAATAAGAAAATAACTATTAAACCTAGTCCTTCACCGCAAACTACGGCCAATCCACTTGATGGAACGCAGGTTTCCAAAGATATGGCTAATCGTCACCCTTTAGCTATCATTATTGAAAACCACTCTCAAGCTCGACCGCAAGTTGGACTCGACAAAGCCTCGATTGTTTACGAAGCTATTTCCGAAGGAGGCATTACCCGCTTTATGGCTATTTACGGGCCACAAGACGCCCAAAAAGCGGGACCCGTGCGGTCGCTTAGAACTTATTTTCTTGACTGGGCTTGGGAATACAACGCTTTTATTGCTCATGTTGGTGGCAACATTGACGCTCTCGACCGCGTCAGCCAAGAAAAAGCTTTAGATCTGGACGAATTTGCTCTGGGCGATAAAGCCTATTGGCGCGAGCCGGAAGCCGGTAAGGCAATTGAACACACAATGTATACTAGTACAGAAAAACTTTATGCTCAAGCTCAGTCTAAAGGTTGGGATATGAAAGGCGATTTTACCTCTTTTAAATTCTTAAAGACCAAGGATTTTAAAATTAATACTTCGATCAAACAAGAAATAATCATTGATTTTTCTGCCCCTCAATACAAAGTCAGTTACACTTGGGACAGTTTGAATAATAATTATCCTCGCACCTTGGCTGGCGCAGCACATAAAGATCGTAATACTGGTAACCAATTGGCACCAACCAATATTATTATTCAATCAGTTAATCGAACTGAAGGGTTAACTCGAATTAACGAAAATAGTTGGACAATGCAAACCATTGGTGAAGGTAAAGCCTATATCTTATATGGTGGTCAAAAATTTGACGCCACCTGGAAGAAAACTGATTTGAAATCCAGAACAATGTTTTACGATTCTTCGGGTAAAGAAATTTCATTTTTACCTGGTCAGTTTTGGTATGAGATTGTCCCACCGGATGTTTTCGACAAAATCTCGATTAAAACCGAATCAAGCACTCCAACACCATAGAAATCTACCTAAATACCAAAAAGGGCTCTACTAGCGCCTTTTGGCGGCCTAGAGAGCCCTTTCTTAGGTATAATGTAAAGTATTATTTACATTTACAGTGAAGCCATCACCGATTCAACAGCGAAGTGCCAGCTTTGGTCTTCGGCATAAACTCGGTTGATCGAAGCTGGGGTAGTTAAACCTTTATCAAGGTAACGTTCCTTAAGATAGGTAAATTCGTTGCGAATACCTTCTTCAGGGGTAGCCCAAGAGGCATAACCACCAGAAGCAGCCTTACGACCAAAGAAGTTGTTTTGGCGTCGGGCCAAAGAAGAAGAGTAGTTACCAGATTCGTGATAACCAATGGCGTAAACCAATTTCCAGTCAACACCATATTGCGGCGCAATGGCCTGCATTAAACCCTTAATTGATTCAGGATTTAAGTTGTTAACATCTTCACGTGAACCAGCCGAATAAACTTCCACTTTTTTATCAGCTAAAGCTAAAGGCTGAACGTTATTTTGGTTAAATTGAATGCGAGTTTCATACTGAGGTTTTTGAGCCGAAGAAGCTGAAAATGGCACTAAAACCATTAAGAAACCAACAAAAACAAATTGAGTTGTACTAATATTAATTTTGGAAACGATGTTTTTAAAAGTATTTAACATATTTTCCTTTTCTTTCTAATTTAAAAAATTCTCCCGGTTTCCCAGAAGAACATGTTATTATAGCACAACACTAGCTGTTTGTCAAGGGCCGACGTGACGTCGGCCCGCAGACCCCGCAGACGACGCACTGCAATAATAGGACGTAGTCCATTTTGCAGTAAGGAGTTGTGCTGGGGTCAAGACCTATAAGCAAAAATTTAACATCAAAAAGACGGGATCAATAATTTAAATCCCGTCATAAAAATTCTCTAAATACCCACTGGCGAATTTGTTTTTTTGTCTTGCAAAGATTGGCCTTGATTTTCGTATCAGAGTCAACTCCATACAAACAACGAGCAATTTGCCAATATTTTTCTCCCGATAGCCAAAGACTAAAGATTTTCGCCTGTCTTAAAGAAATTCCCACTTTTGTTGATAGTTCCTCAGCCGAAGCTGTCAGCAAAAAATCAATCTTCTCATCTGACACACCCATATTATTAAGAAAGTAACGCCTATTTTCTTGAGTAATTCGTTCTGTCAACGATCCAGAAACAATATCTTTATCTGCTTTAGCAAGAATATCCTCATATTGAACAAATTCTATCCATTTATTTTCATTCTTAGCCTTACGATAAAGATCAATCATTTTATTGCGCGCGCTTTTTGTGAAAAAAGCAGGGATTTTAAAATGACGGTGAGGATCGAATTTTTCAATTGCGCGTAAAATACCCTCGCAGCCAGCCGAGATAAAATCCTCTGTTTCATATCCATAAACCTCAAATCTCTCAGCTATAGCCGCAACCATACCAGTATAAATCTTGATCAAACAATTAGCGCTTTCTCTATTACCATTTTGAGCTGAACTAATAAGCTCAAGAAGATCACTGTGACTATAACATGAAAAGTACTCAAGTTTTCTTGTCCTTGTGATCATTGCAACACCCCCTTTATCGCTTGATAAAGAAATTATAATTCAGAATACTGAATTTCCGCGTCAATATTTTATATATTGACTATATCTTAAACATGAGTTTAAGTCAAAACCCCTGCTTTAAAAAAACAGGGGTCATTTGTTCAAACGATTCGATAGTTTTCGTTTAGTTCTGATTAATTTTTCTTGTGCTAGAGAGTAAATTTTTACTGTTAACTCATCATAATCAGCTAAATGTAATGTTGGAATAATAAGTGGTCGACATCGAGTCAAAGTGTCGCTAAATGGACCAACTGTTTCCTCTAAAAATCGTATCCGACGATTTAAATCTCGAAGAGAATAAACTGTAACTAAATTATGCCAACGATCAACCATTTTAATAAAGATCGTCTCAAAATGAAGTTCGGTGCCAAGATAAAGTTGCTCCCAATAACCTTTCGGATTTTGCTTATCCTTCGAATTAGCATGGACCATATCAGCCACTCTGACGCCAAAATATCTTCTTAGCTCTTCAAAACTCATACCACAATCTTCCATTACATCATGCAAAAGCCCGGCTTTTTGAACCTCGATATCGAAGCCTAATCGATTCAAGATATCAGCTGTTACTAATAAGTGTTCGTAGTAATTACCACCGCTGATTCGTTTTTGGGTATGATGCTTATTAACCGCAGTGTGAAGAGCCCTAAAAAACGAGCCAATTTCTACCTCTGAAACACCAACCCAATGACGATTCCTCACAAAATCATCGAGTGACATTCTTTTCGGCATATCAGCAACATTCATCTTTTTGACCTCCTTTTTTAAGGTGCAAATACAAAAAATGCCCGCAGCTAGCGGGCTTTGAGGCACAGGAATCTGGCGTAAAATTTCAAAAGTCTACATTTTTGCCAGATGTACTTCATATTGTCTATATTGTAATTTAAATATTTCGTTTGTCAAATATATCATACCAAAAAAGACTCCCGAAGGAGTCTTTTTTGTCCGCCAGCTGGCGGATCTGGCTTTATTGCATGCCAGCGTCGCGAGCGATACCCATCACCTTATCAACATACCATTGAGCATGGTTATAATTAAATAAAGCAGATTGATAGTCACCCTCAGCGGCACCACCTTGAGCTAACAAGTTAGCCGCACCAAAGACAGCGTCATCAACATTATTAATGCTGGCAACTCCGTCACCATTAGCGTCCACGCCGTAGGTTCTCCAGGTACCAGGCATAAACTGCATCGGACCCACCGCACCAGCGTAAGAACTTTCGGTGGTTGAGTCAGAAGCACCTGTTTCCACATAGTGAACCGCTTCAATTAACTGCCACGGCACATTGTAAGCCGCACCAGCTCTTTGATACAACCCTCTAAAATAAGAAGGATCGCGTTCAACACTTTGTGAAGGGCTATAAGAAACAGCTTTAGATGAGGTTGATTGTTTCGCTAAATCAAGATTAGACTGCCCGGTCGCAATGGCCACTTGACGATTTTTACCCGTCACGGCAATTGGGCTAGCTTGGTCTAATTTAACTTCAGCGACATCTTGCTTTTTAGTGTTTTGCGCTTGTGATGGTGAGTTTAAAGGCACCAAGACAAAAAGCATCATCACGGAAAGCATTTTTGAAGCCATCATAAACGCCGAGATTTTCTGGGCATTTCTTTTGGCAAATTTGTAAATGTACGCCTTGATCGTTACTGTCCCCGTTGAAAAAGTTTCATAAGTAGAGACAATTTGAGTAAACATATTTGAATATATCCTTAACCCTTTCGATTCACCTTGATCGTACCGACTCCGACGAAATGTCGGAGGACCGATCAGACGAATTTTTAAGGATTAAAAAAATTCTTCCGGGTTATCCAGAAGAACTAACGATTATAGCATACTGATTGTTTTTTGTCAAGACCTGAACTATAATTAAAGTAAGAGAGGAGGTGATTTAATTGAAAGAAGAAGGAAAACTTATCGGCACCATCAGTCACTACTACTCAAAAATTGGCGTGGGGATTATTGATCTTAAAGACGGTTTGAAAGTCGGTGACAAGATCAAGATCAAAGGTCATTCCACTGACATTGAGCAGGATGTTGACTCGATTCAAGTTGACCACGCCGAAGTCGAAGAAGCAAAGAAAGGCGATGTCATTGGGCTTAAAGTGACCGACAAAGTCCGTGAAGGCGATCAAGTTTATAAAGTAGAATAGGAAATTATTACCCGCAAGAAGCCATCTTTCTTGTTGAGGACATGGTTTTTTGATATGTTTAAAATCCGAAAGGATTTTTTTTAAATGTCCAAAATTGATCTTTTTGACCAAAACTTAAATAATCCGCTTTTTCAGCCTTTAGCCGAAAAGATGCGACCAAAAAATTTAAAAGATTTTGTCGGTCAAAAACATATTTTAGGTAAAGGCAAACCCCTCCAGACAATGATTGAAAAAGGAAACTTGCAATCTATTATTCTATGGGGACCACCCGGTTCGGGCAAAACTTCCATTGCCAGGCTGGTGGCCAAGTATTCTAAATCTCATTTTGAACAATTTTCAGCTGTTACTTCCGGCGTGGCCGATGTCCGACGTGTTACCAAAGAGGCGGCTGAAAGACTAAAATTTAATCAAAAAAGAACAATTTTATTTGTTGACGAAATTCATCGTTTTAATAAAGCTCAGCAAGATGCTTTTTTACCATTTGTTGAAGACGGTACGATTATTTTAATTGGTGCTACCACCGAAAATCCTTCTTTTGAAATTAATGCGCCTTTAATTTCCCGTTCACAAGTTTTCGTTCTCAATGCTTTGGAAGAAAAAGACATTGCTCAAGTAACACGACGGGCGTTACATTACTTCCCAAAACATCGGTTTGATAAAAATGCTCTCGAGTATATCGTTAAAAAATCAAATGGCGATGCCCGCACCGCCCTAAACGCTTTAGAATTAGCCGCTAATTTAAATCGTCATATTACTTTAAAAATTGCTGAAGAGGCCGTCCAACAAAAAGCAATTTATTACGATAAAAAAGGGGATTGGCACTACGATGTGATTTCGGCTTTTATTAAATCAATGCGAGGCTCGAACCCAGATGCCAGTCTTTATTGGTTGGCTCGAATGATTAAAGCCGGTGAAGACCCAGTTTTTATTGCTCGTCGAATGGTTATTTTTGCCTCTGAAGATATTAGCAACGCTCAGCCAACCGCTCTGGTGGTGGCCACATCCACGATGCAAGCAGTTCATATGGTGGGCATGCCCGAAGCAGGAATTATTTTAGCTCAATGTGCCACTTATTTAGCAACTGCTCCTAAGTCTCGGGCCAGTTATAATGGCCTTGTGGCAGCAATGAAAGACGTTGATGAAAATCGCCTTGAAAACGTACCTTTGCAACTTCGAAATGCGGCCACCAATTTAATGAAAGATTTGAGTTATGGTAAAGATTACAAATGGACTGATGACAAAAAATTCCAAGAAACAATCGAATTTATGCCTAAAAATTTGAAGAATAAAAAGTACTATTTTCCGCCAAAAAAAGATTGACTTGGTAAATAAACACCTCTATAGTATTAATATCCGAATACTAAGAGGGGGGTGAACATTAATGAACGGCCATACTGCTAAGATATCGAAGTTCTTCAATCGAGGAATTAAGATTTCGAGAGAATGTAAAGAAATCATTGCAAGTATATGTTGTCTTCTCGGATTTTTTGGTTTTATGCGAGGATTAGCAATGTTTCAAATATACATTCCGCCCCATCAAGCACCAATAGAGCCTAAGTGGTTTCTGGATAATCTTGATCCGACCGGCATGATTGGTTTCGTAGTCGGTATACCGATATTCATTTGCTCCGCCATCATCTGCATCGAATATTATGCTGACGATAAATATGAAGAAGGATTGACCAGACGCAACAAGAAATGTTAACCAACTAATTCCATCATTTTCTTACCAGGCGACTACACCCGTAGCCGTCTTTTTTTAATAAATCCTAACCATTTTGATACACCGCGTAGGTGTATCACGGTTGGTTAAATTAGATATTTGAGCTATATTAAAATCACGATGCAACGAGATCATCAATGGTTAAAAGTAAGACTCCAAACGATTTGGCAAAAATATTTTCCTGATGTCCAAATTGTTAATAACGTCTTTGTTAAATTTGGTCGCCCAGCGACCACTCGACTAGGCTCAATTAAATATGGCCGACGAAAGGAAAACAGGAATACCATCATTACTATTAATGGTCATTTTAAAAATCCTGAAATTCCTGAATTTGTTATTGATGGCGTACTTGCCCATGAATTAACTCATTATGCTCATGGCTTTTGTAGCCCTCATCAACAAGCTTTTCGCCATCCCCATAAAAACGGAGTAGTCAAAAATGAAATGATTAGCCGTGGCCTACAAGATCTGCTAAAATTAGAAAAGAAGTGGATTAAAGAGAACTGGGTTAAATTTCTTAAGGAGTATCATGGATAATTGTCTTTTTTGTAGAATTTCAAATGGTGAGATTCCGACCAAATTTGAATATGAGGATGATGAAATTGCCGCTTTTGCCGATATTAATCCCAAAGCGCCAGTGCATATTTTAATTGTCCCAAAAAAACACATTCCTTCAATCGCCGAAGTAACCGATGAAGATACAGAACTCCTAGGCAAAATGATAATGGTAGCTAAGAAATTAGCGGAAGTTAAAGGGATAGCAAATACTGGTTATCGTTTGGTTTTTAACACTCGTAAACACGCTGGTCAAATAGTTGATCATATTCATTTACATCTTTTAGGTGGAAAAGTTCTCGGTTCAATGGCCTAACTTGACCAATAGTTATTTTTTTGTTATATTAAATATCAGTGATTTATACTATCGAAAGGATGGTGATTTAACTTGGAAACTCAAATTGGAAGGAAAAATTATTCACGTAGTCGTGGACCACGTGAAAATGAACCTTTTGAAGTCATGCTTCGACGGTTTTTTCGTGACGTTCAACAATCAGGAGTATTAACTGAAATTAAAAAACGACGTTTTCGTGAAAAAGATGTTTCACGAAAAATACTGCGAGAATCAGCTCGTCGAAAAGCGGCTCGACGAAAAATTAAAAGAGGTTATTAAGGAATATTAATGTCACTTTTAGTACAAATTGATCAAGATTTGGTCACCGCAATGAAAGAAAAAGATGAGATAAAAGTCTCTACTTTAAGGATGCTTAAAAGTGCTTTGAAAAATTTTGAAATTCAAAAAAAAACTGAGCTTGAGGACGCTGATACAATTAAAGTGATCCAATCACAAATTAAATCCAGAAATGACTCAATTGAACTTTATAAAAAGGGAAATCGGGAAGAACTAGCGCAAAAAGAAGAAAAAGAAGTTGAAATCTTAAAAAATTATTTACCTCAACAACTTTCAGAGGAAGAAATTCGAACTAAAGTCACCGAAATTATTAAGGAAGTAGGTGCTCAAAATATCCAAGATATGGGTAAAGTCATGGGTAAAGCCTCCGGAGAATTTAAAGGTACAGCCGATATGAGTTTAGTTTCTCAAATTGTTAAAGAAAGTCTCAGCTAATGAAAATTGAGATACACCCAGAGCGGGACGAAAAAAAATACTCTAGAATGATTAAAGCCACGGTAGATCATTTTTTTTTAGATAAAAAAATTAATCCAGAAACAGTCGTTAGCTTTAACTTTGTTTCAAAAACTAAAATTAGAACTTTAAACAAAAAATATCGTCAAATTGATCAAGAAACTGATGTTTTAAGTTTCCCCATTTGGGAGAATTTAACCCAAATACCAAAAAAGGGGACGGCTAATTTGGGTGATGTGTTTATTTGCTTGAGTGTCTTACGCTTAAATGCTCAAAAAGAGGGGAAGGATGAAACAGAAGAACTCCAAGGAATGATTGACCACTCGTTAAATCATCTTGTTGGCAAGCACCATTAATTTTGTTATTATTAAAATACAGATAAAGTATAGAATGCCCGCCTCCATCCTTAATGTAAAACGGATTACATCCTGTTATTACATTAGCAGATTACGGCGGACTTCCTGTTCTTTCGTTATCACGAAAAACAGGAGCGGAGGGTAATTAGCTAATGGCCAAGGATAATCTACTTGTCGGACTAGACGTCGGTTCCACCAAAGTCGCCGCCACTTGCGGTGAAATTGTTGAAGGTATGATTAACGTGACCGGTTTTGTCAAAGTCCCCAATAATGGTGTTCGAAAAGGAGTGGTCACCGACATTGAAGATACAGTTTCGGCCATTTCTGACGCTTTAGAAAAATTAGAAAGAACCTGTGGCACGAGAATAAGTTCCGCCATTGTGGGTATTTCTGGCTCTCATATTTCTACTAGTATTTCTAAAGGAGTAGTCGCCGTCGCTCGGGCCGATGGTGAAATTGGCCGGAGTGATGTGGAACGAGTTTTAGCCGCAGCTCGAACAGTCGCGCTGCCACCAAATCGTGAAATTATTCATGTTATTCCACGAACTTATACCGTTGACGGCCAACAATCAATTGTTGATCCAGTTGGCATGACGGGTATTCGTTTGGAAGTTGAAGCGTTAGTTATTTCTGGCGCCACGGCCGCCATTAGAAATTTAACCAAATGTGTTTACCAAGCGGGTTTGGAAATTCAAGGATTAGTTTTTTCACCCATTGCTTGCGCTCACCGCATGATTTCTAAAAAACAAAAAGAGATTGGTTCGATGCTTTTAGATTTAGGTGGAGGCACAACATCACTGGCTGTTTATGAAGAAGGCGATATTTTACACGCCGCCGTCATTCCAGTTGGTTCTTCACATATTACTAATGATTTAGCCATTGGGCTACGAACTTCCATTGAAATGGCCGAAAAAATTAAGATTAAATACGGCTCCGCTATCCCTGACAAGGTGCGAGAATCGGAAATAATTTCTCTTTCGCAATTTGCCCAAGGTGAAAATCAAAGAATTGAAAGAAAATATGTCTCCGAAATAATCCAGGCACGCCTCGGTGAAATCTTCGCTTTAATCAATCAAGAACTGAAGAAAATCGGTAAAGAAGGCATGCTCCCAGCCGGTGTCATCTTGACAGGCGGGGGTTCAAAGTTAGAAGATCTAGTCGAAGCCGCTAAAGAAGAATTAAGATTACCCGCGGCCATTGGAGTTAGAAATATTGACATGGGCGGATTTGTTGACAAGCTAGCTGACCCTGTGTATGCTGCAAGTGTAGGCTTGATGCTCTATGCTCTAGAGGAATCTAAAGGTAATTTTAGTAGTTTTAGTTTAGAGGGTGGCGTCATTGGTAAGGCTAAAAGCTTTTTTAAACAATTTTTACCCTAATTTATTACACAAAAAGGAAAAAGTAAGATGGAAAAAGGCTCTGAAATAGAAACATTTGCAACAATTCGAGTCGTCGGCTGTGGCGGCTCTGGTGGCAATGCCGTCAACCGGATGATCGCTCAAAAACTAAAAGGCGTAGAATTTATCGTCATTAATACTGATGCTCAAGCTTTGGTTCACAACCAAGCCCCGATTAAAATTCAAATCGGTAAAGAAACAACCAGAGGTTTGGGTGCCGGTTCTGATGTTGAACTTGGTCGCAAGTCAATCGAAGAAAATAAAGACGAAGTTTACGAAGCTTTAAAAGGTTCGGATATGGTCTTTGTCACTTATGGTGCTGGTGGTGGTACAGGTACGGGCGCCGGACCACTGGCTGCTTCGATTGCTAAAGAACTAGGTGCTTTAACTGTGGGAGTAGTGACTAAACCTTTTTCTTTTGAAGGTCAACGACGGATGAAAGTAGCGGAACTAGGAATCGAAGAACTTCGTGATAAAGTTGATACTTTAATTATTATTCCTAACGATCGTTTACTTCAGATTATTGATAAAAAAACTTCTTTATTCGATGCCTTCGGTATTGTGGACGATGTCCTTCGTCAAGGTGTTCAAGGCATTTCCGATTTAATTACTTTGCATGGTATTATTAATGTTGACTTTGCCGACGTTCGCACCATTATGTCCGACGCGGGTTCTGCTTTAATGGGCATTGGTCGTGCTTCAGGTGATAATCGAGCCATTGAAGCGGCCCGTGCGGCTATTGATTCGCCATTACTTGAGCTTTCGATTGACGGCGCTAAAGGAATTCTCTTTAATATTACTGGTGGGCCAGATATGGGCATGTATGAAATTGATGAAGCCGCTAAAGCGATCACTGAGGCAGCTGATCCAGACGCTAATGTGATTTTTGGTTCCATTATTGATGAAGCGATGTCCGGTGAAATTAAAATTACGGTGATTGCGACCGGTTTCGATGTTGACAGACGCCCCCGACCTGGTTTTGAAAAAATGTCGGCACCAAAACCACAACAGACCATGCCGTCTTACCAACAACAGCAAGTTCCGCCGCCGCCCATGCCTGAAGAATTCGAATCTGAAGAAAATCTCGAAGACGAACTGGAAGTTCCAGCTTTCATCCGACGTAAATTAAAATAAGGCAGATAACAGACCTTAAGAGAACCCCCTTCCTCTCTTGGTGTTTGCTATTTGTGCTCACAAATTTTTTGAAATTGTTTTTAAGGAGGTTTTAATGTCTCAAAAAACTGATTTGTCCAAACAAGCACCACTTTCACCATCTCTAAAACCAGAAAAAATTGATCTGAAAGATATTCAAGATCAATTAGAAGAGCCTCAATTTAGTCCTAACGCTCTAGAGATTCTTAAAAAAAGATATCTCAATAAAGAAGAAGGTGAAGAAAATGAAACAGCCAAAGATCTATTAGTAAGAGTGGCTAATTTCATTGCTCAAAACGATGCTGCCTACGGAGCAACTCCCGAAGAGGTTTTAGAAACAGCTAAAAAGTTCTATGGAATAATGGCTCGCTTAGAATTTTTCCCAAATTCGCCCACACTACGAGGAGCAGGAAGAAAAATTCATCAACTTGCGGCTTGTTTTGTTGTGCCAATCGAAGATTCAATGGAAGGAATTTTTGATGCTTTAAAAACCACTGCTCTCATTCATAAAGGGGGAGGAGGAACTGGTTTTTCTTTTGGAAGATTACGCCCATCTGGCGATAAGGTTGGTTCAACTGGTGGTGTTGCTGGCGGACCTCTTTCTTTTATGCGTATTTTTGACACGATGGCCCGTGAAGTAATGCAAGGTGGCGTAAGAGTTGGGGCCAATATGGGTATTTTGCCAGTTTGGCATCCTGATATTAAAAAGTGGATCGTGGCTAAAGCCGATGGCCAATCATTTTTAAACTTTAATCTTTCTGTCGCGGCAAGCGATGAATTTATGGAAAAAATTGAAAACAATGAAGAATTTGATCTTATTAATCCGCACAATAAAGAAGTAGTAGGCAAACTCAAAGCAGGGGAAATTTTTGATGAAATGATTGAAAATGCTTGGAAAAATGGTGATCCTGGTATTATTTTTATTGATAAAATGAATAAATTTAATCCTACCCCAGAAATTGGAGAATATGAATCAACTAACCCTTGTGGTGAACAAGTTCTTTTACCTTATGAAAGTTGTAACCTCGGTTCAATCAATTTAGCTCGTATAGTTAAAGACAAACAAATTGATTGGGATAAACTTAAAAAAACTACCCATCTTGCTGTTCGCTTTATGGATAACATTATTGACGCTAATCGTTATTTTGTACCTGAAATCGAAAAAATGACCAAAGGTAATCGTAAGATCGGTCTAGGCGTAATGGGTTTTGCTGATATGTTAGTTGAGTTAGGCATTGCTTATAACTCCAAGAAAGGAACTGATTTAGCAGAAAAAGTTATGAAATTCATCCAAGAAGAAGGAGTTAAGGAATCTGAAACTCTAGCTAAAAAACGCGGCGTATTTCCAAACTTTGAAAAAAGTGTTTATAAAAATAAAACCCCGCGACGCAATGCGACCATCACTACCATTGCTCCAACTGGCACTTTAAGTTTGCTAGGTGGTTGTGCTGGTGGGATTGAGCCATTTTTTGCCATTGTCGTTCGTAAAAAGTCGATTTGGAAAAAAGACGGTACGGCTGAATTAGAACAAATTTATGTTAATCCAGTTTTTGAAAAAATTGCCAAAGAAGAAGGTTTTTATAGTGACGAACTGATGAGTAAAATTTCCCAAAGTGCTACAATTTCCGATTTTGAAGAAATACCTGAGAAATACCGCAAAATCTTTGTAACTGCCCACGATATTCCACCTGAATGGCATATTAAAATGCAAGCAGCTTTCCAAAAACATACTGATAATGCTGTTTCAAAAACCATTAATTTCCCCAATTCAGCCACAATCGAAGACATTAAAAAAGCTTATCTTTTTGCTTACGAACTAAATTGCAAAGGCTTGACTGTTTATCGCGATGGTTCACGTAATGTTCAGGTTTTAACTGTTGGCAGTAAGGATAAAAAAGATGACACAGAGCCTCAAACGATTGTGGCCACTTCGGAATTAAAAATTACACCTCGCGAAAGACCTGACATTATCCACGGCTCAACTTACCGAATTAAAACGGCTTATGGCAAACTTTTTATTACCATTAATGACGATGAATACGGTGCACCTTTTGAAATTTTTTCCCACCTCGGCAAAGCTGGTGGTTTCTTTGCTGCCAAAGCAGAGGCGATTTGCCGTTTGATTTCTTTAGCCCTTCGTTCCGGCATTGACCCCGAAGAAATTATCGACCAAATCAAAGGCATTCGTGGACCAACGCCGACTTGGTCAGAAAATGGTAAAATGATTTTATCGCTGCCTGACGCTATTGCCCAAATTTTAGAAAAACATATTAGTAAGGCTCAGCCAAATCTAAATTTAGAGTTTAAAACCGAAGAAAAAAATCTTGAAGCAACTGATCAAGAAATTGCCAAAACAATGCTTGATGACTCCTCAAAAAAAGATGCCAAAGCTAAGCCACTTTCTTTAGCTGATTTAGGTGACGCTCCTGCTTGCCCGGAATGTGGCGCCTTACTGGAAATTTCTGAAGGTTGTCTCAAATGTAACCTTTGTGGTTATTCTAAATGTGGCTAATATGATTCATATTTATACCGGCGAAGGTAAGGGAAAAACGACCGCCGCTTTGGGACTAGCGCTGCGCGCACTGGGCGCGGGAAAAAAAGTGGCTATTATTCAATTTCTGAAAAAACCTAACACCTCAGAATACAAAGCGATTAAAAAATTTAAACTACCAATTTTAATTCAATCTTTTGGGATTGGTTTTTACAAAATACTGGGAGATAATCAGCCACCTGAGGAGCATAAAAAAGCCGCCCAAAAGGGTTTAAAAAAAGCTAAACAAATTATTGAAAAAGGGGATTATGATCTTATTATTTTAGACGAGATTAATGTAGCCTTAGATTATGATCTTATTACGCTAGAAGAAGTCATTGAAATCATTGGACTCAATAAAAAAGCTGAACTTATTCTCACTGGTCGAAACGCCCATCCAAAACTGATCAAAATGGCTGAGCTTGTAAGTGTCATCAAAAAAAATAAACATTATTTTGATCAAGGCCTAAACGCCCGAAAGGGAATTGAATATTAAGGGGCTTGACAGAAAATTTTATAAATTCTAATTTGAAGATGGATTAAAAATTAAAATAAAGGTAATGTCCACCGTCATTCAATCTCTTGCAGTATCCTGAATTTCAAGAATCTGCAAATAGATTTCATTTTGGTGGACTTCCGGTTTTGCTTCCG